>NZ_DBFCCJ010000014.1:0-71432 GCF_048380235.1 Ventrimonas sp.
ACAAGATCAGTGACATAATCCAGATGGAAAAATATCTGACCCTCTATCAATGTGCAAGGGAATGCAATGATTTTGACTCCTTTGTAAAGGTCGTGGCGTAGTTTTGTGCAATTTTTCAAATTTGCTCATTTATAGTTATAAAAAAATGATTGAACATTTTTTATAGAATTACCGAAGGCTGTCTGAATATTGCTCGCTACAGCACAGCCAGCACTCCATATGCCGATAAATATATTGGCCGCACTTTGCCCTAAATTCACAATTAATGCCCCAACTACATATAAACCACCGACTATAATTCCCGTTGCACTAACTGAAGATCCTGTAATTTTATTAAATGCTGCCACTCCTGCATAAAGCGCCGCAACCAATACGATAACACCGATTGCCATCAGCCCCGCCGGATTCATCATACACAAAGCATTCCACACCCCTGTTGCTGCATTCAGTACCCATTGCGCCGCAGCAGCTCCGTAAGTAAACGCCGCATATACTCCCAGTCCCGCTGCTATTCCAAGCAGGATCGGTCCAATGATATCCATGTTATTGGCTATCCAGTTTAATGCCAGCAGGAATGGGGCTGATGCCTTCTGAATCGCATTCATGGACTGAGTCCATAACTGTGACCAGGTTAATGGCATGGAATTAAACTGCCGGTCGATGTCATCCATCGCGGCCAGCTGCGCGTTCTTTACAATCTCCGCCGATAAAGCACCTTTTTCCGCATATGACTTAATGGAGCCTTCTGCCCATCCCATGTATTTCTCGATGTTACGGGCAATACTCGGCGCAGCTTCCAGAACCGAATTCAGCTCATCTCCACGAAGAGCTCCGGATCCCATGGCCTGCGTCAGCTGAGTCATAGCACCGGCTGCCGCACTTGCCTCAGTACCTCCGATTGCAAACTGCTTATTGATGGACTCGACAAATCCAATCAGTTCGTTCTGATCCTTGAAGGCATTTGCCGCATTCAAGCCAAGGCTTGCAACACCATTCGCCGTACTTTCGTACGATGCTCTGGATCGCTGCGCAGAGGCATATACATCGTTCTGCAGATTGGGATTGATTACATTACCGGCATTGTCCTTGTTGATCAGGCCAAGACGGGTATTTGCATTCATATATCTATCGGATGCACTCAAAAGCTTGCCTCCCGCATCCAGTGCTGTTTTGGCCGCAAAAAGCTTTCCAAGAGCACCGGCTACTTTCTCGGCTTTGGTCTTTGTCTTATCGACTTCATCACCTAGGCCTTTAACTTTTCTTCTAGCCTTTTCCGCGCCTTCGCCGGCACTTTCAAAGCCTTCCTTTGCCTTCTTGCCGCTTTTTCCGGCTTTATCCAGACTGGTTTTAACCTTATCGGCTGCGGTACTGACATCTTCCACAGATTTTGCCGCGCGGTCAGAAGCACTCAGCACTTTATTGATTCCGGATATGAAGCCGCTCGTGGCCAGCTCAATCGTTGCTCTTAATCTTGCCATCTACTTCGCCCCCTTCGCAGCGCGTTTTTCCGCTTCTACGCGCAATTCACAGCTGGCTGCAATAAAAGCCTTCTCCCTGGGAGTCAGTTCAGCCAACTCGCTTGGGAGAATGTGCAATTTCTGTAGCGCAAAGTGCGCCAGGATAAATTCCGGATCACTTTGCTTTATTCGTTTTTTGCGTCATTTTTCAGATCATCAAAGTCATCATCCATACCTGACAGATCCTGAACAGCTTCGACCAGGGCATTATACTCATTGGTGTAAAGCATCTTTTTCAGAAGCTTCACCTCTCCCAAAACCCCGTAAGCTTTCTGCAGGTCAGCGTTCTTCAGATCCGGGAACACTACAGCAGCCGCTGTGATCTCATCCACATATTTGAAACGGTCAAACTCACTGTTGCCCTTCTTATCGGTCTTAACACAGGTTCTCTGAACCTTGTCGCAGACTTCCTGCTCCAGCGGACGGATCACGAACGGCATTGGCTTGCCGTCCTTTCCTTTGAATCTGTCAGAAACAAAAACATCTTTCTCCGGAGTAACTTCCGGATGTAAAAATCCGTATAAATCTCTCACTTCACTCATAGCCGGTCTCCTATCTCATATTCTCCGGAAGCTGAAATGCCTCCAGGCAATCGCAGTCATCAAAGGTAAAATCCGAATCAAAGGTGATTGGATCCTCACTGTCATCCTCCAGGTATGCAACCGGAATCGTCTTCAAAATCACATGGAACAGTGTTACCGTCTGTCTGCCAACGGTAGACTGCGGATCCTCATTTGTGAACTGCAGGGTGCATGCCGGGTAGATGCCATTTTTCTTATAGTTGATGAATTCCTTCAGTGCATCCGAATTCATGAAATAAAAGGTTCCAGACCCCTCGCCGGTCGCACCAACAACTTTATGCTGTTTCATGCGGTGTCCAAGCAGCTTTTTCTCTGTTACGGACAACGTTACGTGTGCATCAATCTTTGAAATCTCAAACATTTCACGGTTCTGGCCGCTGCGAGTAATGAAGCCCTTTCCCTCCGATCCGCTAAGCGTATCGTCAAGTTTCGTATAATTTGCCATCTCATCGTCCTCCTTAGCTCAGATTTACATTAATATAGGCCAGTTCCATGCTACCAACCAACTGCACGCCACAATTAACCAGAACTGCATTGATTGCCGTGCCGACTTCGACCGTTACATTATCAGAATTAAAATCCTGAATAGCTCCGCGGCGCTCCAAATCGGTAAAATATTCCACCAACATTCCTTTAAAGATTGAACGGCCGTCCACATTGTTGTCATACTTACCTTTGATATTGGCATCCCACACGGACTGAATATCACTGCGGATGCCGCATGCCGTCCGTACTGACCGGTTCTGTTTCATGATGTCACTCTTGGACTGACCGATAGAAGTCAGGGAATTGATATCCGCTACTACAGTAACATTCTGACTTCGATCTACATCCAGAATGAATTTGCCGGCTTTAATTGCGGTTTCCTGTTCGGAGCGGGCCATTCTCGGAACGACATCAATTGCTCCCTCAAACTTCTGTGCTGTATTCGATTTCGTGATGCTTGCGCCGGCAGTGATGCCGCCGATCCATGCAGCAGTTTCGTACGCTGTCAGGGAAGATCCATCTGAAAGGACGGTGCCCTGCGGATTGTTAATGATATACTCCGTATCTGCAGGATAATTTGGCAACACTGCTGTTACATTCTTACCTTCGTCATCCTGCATAGCTTTGATCCAGGCTGCAATTTTCTGCTGCGCCGCTGATGCTGCAGTCCCTGACTTGGCATACGGATATACCAGTACATCAAAATCCACCGTTTTTAATGCTTCCAGCATTGTCTCCACATGCTCATCCGTATGTGCGGTCGGAAGCTTGTACAACAGCACAGTTTTTGCTCCCATAAGTGCAAGTTTTGCCAGTTTTTTATCTGCTGTCGATGCATTTTCTGGATAAGCACCTTCTGATGCTGCAATTTCATAAATGTCATTGTCCGTACCTACCGACAGTTCCTGCGCAATGAGTACTGTTCCACGCTCACCAACTGAAATGCTCAGCGGTGTATTGGTCAATAAATTGATATATGCTCCGGGAATCACCTTGTCCTGCTTATCCCATGTACCCGCCATAGCTTATTCCTCCGTTTCTATTTTTCTATCAAGTTCTTCCATTTTGGGCTGAGCAGACTCCCTGTATTCAACATAGGAAACACTGAACAACAAATGGAGAACATCATCAGTTACATTTGCGTTTTTCTCTTTTACATAAAAGGAGATGCCATCGGCGCTGATCACATCAAAACCCCGAAGCATCTCCTGTTTCACTTTTTCACATTCTTTTCTACGATTCTGGATTTCCCCGCCCGGAAAATACTGCACATCAAAGCTCTGCTTAACGCGCTGCCGGTTCGCCAGGCACCGCCTTGTATCCGTATCAGTGATAAGAACCAGGATAAACGGCGTCTCCGCATTCTGGGGAATATTATCCCTGCAAATCTTTTTAAGTTCCGGAACAACAGACCGGCATTCTGCTGCAATCGCTTTGTATAAAATATCAATCCCCATGCTCATGCTCCTTTCGGATTCTCTGCACCTCCGCTTCAAACAACGCAACAAGACGCCTGTCGATATAAGAGACACCCTTTTCCAACAAATACGTACCTTTCACAAAGCCTTTCGTCGGTCCGCCTTTGCGCAGTACAATGCGATGCCCATAATTCCAGTAAGAAGCATACTCCGCCGTGTTGACCAATACCTTCTTTGCGCCGGATGCGCTTTTTGAAGCAGGAGCAGATCTCCATGATTTTTTGAGCAGGCCGCCCACAATGGTATCCTTCGTTTTAAAGCTGACAACCTTGCCAGCTTTTGGGCCGCTTTTCACTTTGAATGTAACTGGGTTCGGATGGATGCCAGTCGGTGTCCGCTCCTTTAACCACCGGATACCTTCATTTACAGCCTGGTTAAGTACCTTTACATCCACTTCTGAAAGATCATCCATCTCAGCCTTGAGTTCTTTCCGGAACTGATCGATAAAAGCTTTATTCCGTCGGTAATTGGAACTGCTCATGCTTTCTCATCCCTTTCCACCCGACACTGGTACTGGAAGCTGTAAGGGTGCACTTCTCCGACCCGGAGCTTGGTCTGCTGTCCGTTTCTCAGCGTAACCACAACCTTATCTCCTTCCCGGATATCTGTTTCCAGTCCGCAGAAAAGCTGATTGCTCGCTTGCAGGGATGGCGCCGGACTTCCGACAAGACTCTGTCCGGAAATGCTGTATCGGCACTTCACACCAGATGCAATGCAGCACTCTCCAGATGAATCATAGCCGTCATCATCCTTTGCATCCTGATATCGATAAACGTCCATCGTGGAATCGTACATAACTGCGTATGGATTAAGCATAACCTCTCAACCTCCTGAACCGGCGCAGGGCCGTTTTATCTGAATCAGACAGTCCATAGATACCCTCACGGCTATTACCGCTGTCTGTGGCGTATGTGATGGTTCCGTCTCCTTCTTTGATGCTGGATATATCCTGCTGGTACCCAGTTCCCTTAGCAGCCTCATAGTCAATGATTCCCTTAAACTTCTTCCGGACAAACGGCTCCAGCAGATCCGGAATATCATCCTGGCTCAAATTACAATAATCGCAAACATGAAGGATGACATCGGAGATGCCAAGATCTCTCATGTCATCATCGATATTCAGATTGGCCTTTACAGCCGCCAGCATCTCCGTTTTTGTCATATCATCACCGCCTAACCCAGCTTATGCTTAAATGCCACAATACGGATCTGCTTCGGCTCGTAAACCGGCTTCCAGTTCTTCGGGTTTGCCACCTCGGTTCTAGACGGTCCCTCTGTCTTTGCCACCTCCGCATTCTGCCATGCGATTCCTCTCGGATGCAGGATCATGGTCTTACGGTTGATCAGATAATCAATGCCGGAGCCTTTGCGCTTTGCACGGTCAGTCTCAGTCGGTACAAAACCAACCGGATTACCATTACCAAGAGCCACGGCTCCATTGCCGAAGAGATAGGTGGTGTAGGTACCATCAGATACCGGGCAGCCATCATCTACGATCACACGCTTACCCTGGTAAGTACCGAATGCAACATCATTGGACGGCTGTACGGTATCAATCAGATTCTGCTTCTTCAGATAGGCTTCCGTCGCAGAATGCATACAGATGCCAGTCAGCTGCGCTTTCGCATCCCCCAGCTTCTGCTCCGCATCAATAAACGCAGAGCCGGACCAGTTTGCCTTTGTACCGCTCAGGCCGGTAATATCCAGGATATTAGATGCAAGTCTGGTCTCTGCTGCCGGCGTTCCGGATCCACCTGCCGGAATGGTACCGAATACGCCATTCAGAATAGAGATCAGTTCCTTCTGCATATCACGCTCCCAGAATCTTGCCACCAGAGTGCCGATGGCCATCATCGGATCGGCGCCCGCAAGTGCCGCAGACAGATCCGTTGCGGACCACATCTTAGCACGGCGAAGGATTGCAGCTACGTCCTTGTTGGAAGCAATCTTGTTGTCCTCCAGATCCGCACCTTCAATAACCTGCTCAGACTCACCAGTCAGGTCTTCGAAGAACGGCATGTTGACGGTCGGTGCCGCCTGGGAAGCCAGTGCATCGAAAGTGCTGTCATTGGAAATGATTCCGCTCTGCACCAATGCAGAAAGTGCCATCGTCTGATTGATGACATACGGGTTAAAAAGTTCCGGGACAATAACGTCCTGTAAAGTTGTTCCTGCCATTTAAAATTCCTCTCTTTCTTAAAGTTTTACTCCTGCTGCAGCTGCCATCTGTCTGGCCTGCTCCGGATTCTGTTTGAACAGGCGTCCCTGCTCGGTCAGGTTAAAGGTTTCCTTCGCAAACGGATTACTTGCCGGAGGATTTCCGCCTCCTGCCGGTTTGTATCCACCTGCACCTCCGGCTGCCTTAAACAGATGCGGAGATGCCTCTCTCATAGGCTTCAGCACATCCTCCAGCCCGATCGGAGCCCCGTCCTTGTCAAAAACAAACTTGTCCAGGCCGCCATGCTTATAGATGATGTAATCCGCATCCGTCGCGCCGGCCTCCTTCAGCTTATCTTTCAGGGCATATTCCTTTTTGGTATTTGCCGCAGCTGTTTTGAGGTTTGCCACCTCAATTTCATAGTCTTTGACCTTCTGCTGCAGATCTTCGTTATCTGCATTGTTCTTTTTCAGGTCCTTGATGGTATCGTTGGCCGTGCTCAGCTCTTTCACCTTGTCATTGTAGTCCTGCTTTGGTACTGCATGCTTCGGGAACTCCGCATTGATGGTCTTCATGGTTGCCTCAACATCCAGTTTTCCATCTGTGATCACTGCCTTTTCCAAAATTGCTTTTAACCATTCCATCGTGCTTATCCTCCATAGATTTTTATTCCCGCTCTCCGGGTGTTGGGATTGGCCGGTTATACTCCCGGCAGAGTAGTGCCCAGTTTTGTGCCTTATGACAGGGCATAAAAATAACACGCATTGCTGCGTGCCTTAAACTTCTTCCGTATTTGAGGATTCACAGAATCCCGTAATGCTGCGTTTCCTTACCGCGCCCTTGTCTCCGTCCAGAAACATAAATTCAATGAAATCTGAATCCTTAACGAAATCGCCCTTCATGATATCAAGCATAACGTCATAAGGAATGCAGACACCTAAGAAACAGCCGCCATCTGCGTAGATATCAATCATGCCTCAACTTTCCTTTCCGCACTTCGAACAGCGCTTTACATATCCGCCGAACTGGCCAGATGCCCGGCTCCAATGCTTGCGGTAGCTGTGCCGGCAATAATGCTGCCGGAACCAGGTTAATACATTCTTGTGCTCACCTCCCTGCTGTTGCGACGTCGCAACAAAAAGAGTATAAAAATACCACCAGCCAGATGACCGATGGTATCTACTCTTTCACTACTTTTCCGTTTCTAACATGTTCATTTGGCGCCAACGCTCCGTAAGATCGCATGATTTCTTCCATTTTTCGTTCATTTTCTTTTTTCTCTTCTTCTGTAAATTCTGAATGTCCAACAACTACAAATTTAGGAATATCCGTCCAACGCTTTGATGAAAATGGCTTTGCTTTACCGTTCATTTACAATTCCTCCAACAAAATCCAATATTTTCCATCCTTTTTGGTCATATACATTACCTTGAATTCCTGTTGCCGCTCATAAAGCACCTCTAATTCCCTCTTGTTAATACTAGTAATATCATGACCTTTAGTTGCATTCTGAATAAAAATTTGTATTTCACCGTCCGGATTATACAATTCAGCTCCACAGGTTGTACTAAGGAACTCCTGAAAGCCTATTTCGCCGCCAATTTTAATACCACCAAGAAATTTCTTTACTAAATCTGGATATCCAAAATATAATGACCTGGAAAGACTTCCCTTGTACCGCGGTATTTTTTCAAGTGCTGCATCGAGATTGCTGACCATCTGTAGTTCCCGTTCCGTAAGCCGCAACCCTTCTCTGATTTTAGCATTAATCGGATAGAAGTCAAAACTTACATACTGATTCAATGCCTGCTGCTCTTTATCTGTTAAATTTATTATATCAGAGACGTTTTCCTTTTCAATATGCAAATACTTTATCTTCCACTCAGCATAGGTCATATTCTCCGGTACCTCGATGCCGTTACCGTCTGCATCTCTCGCGGCCCGCTTGCCGTCTGTAGGTGTATCTGGATAATATGGCACGTCCGTGCATCTACAGAACGGATGAAAAGGCGGCATATTCTTTCCTGTCACCGCCTCAGCCACCGGATAGATCTTTCTGTCCAGCCTTCCGCAGATTCCACAAGTCTTACTGTCCAGAGTGGCCAGGATCTGGTACTGCTCCACGCCATCCTCTTTGTATCCGGCATGTGTGGCTTCACTCATCACATACGAGCCTTCCGTATGCAGGAGCCGGTAAGCATCGAACTTCTTTGCCTGCATCTTCTTGGCAAAATCCTTTGCCAGATTCTGCGGTGACGTGCCCTGCACCATCATGGTTGTAATGGATTCCATCAGCTGGCTCTGCAGATGCTCCTTTTGCTTCCAGAGCCGGTCAGAGAAGTTCGCGCCATTGAATGGGTACTTCAATACTATCTCCATCGTCCTGGGCTCAATCTGCGCGAACTGCGCATGGAAACCACGGTATCGGTCCGCATCGTACCAGGTGCGGTGATAGGTCTCCTGGTACAGCCCGCTCATCATTTCTTCGGCATCGGCCTGGTAGTCAACCGCATACAGTTCCCGCAGAATTGCGTCCACCTGCGCCTCCAGCGCCTGGTAACGGGTCATACGAGCCTTGATGGACATGTTGTTGACATCCTGGTTGTATTTGCCGATGTTCTTCATTGCTTTGTCCATGAAATCCCGCAGGCCCTTAAGCTCCATCTTATCGAGGCGCTTCTGGGCTGCTGCATAAGTCAGACCGTTCTCCTCGGCATAACGCCAGCAAAAGCTCTCTACTGTCTTCTGCAGCTCCTGCTTTGCCTGGTTAAATGATTTCTCCAGTCCCTTAAAGTACTGGTTAATCGTCATTTCTCCAGCTTTATAAGTTTCTTCCTGGCGTTTTTCCCAGTAGGACATCACTCATCACCACCCTGGCCATCTTTACCTTCGCCTGGTTTATTTTTCGGAAACATCTCTGAAATTTCCGCCGTCCCTGCATCTTCCTGCTCCTGCAGCAGTTCCATTTCCTTTTCCGGATCATCAACCCAAGGATGATGCGCCACAATCGTCTCATCCGAAACAATACCCTTGCTCTGAGTTGCAATCTGGGATAGTTCCTGGTCATTCTGCACGCTGGTTCTAGTCCAGGTCTGAACAATGGTATCATCTTTGATTGAAATACCGTTCAAACGGCAAACGCACCGAATGAACTGACCAAAGCCAAGCCGGAACTCCGTCTCCTGCAGTCCCGCTTTCTGTTCCAGAAGAGCATATAAAAACTTCAGTGCAACTCCGGAACTGTTACCGAAATTTTGCGGATCCGGATCAACACCCATGCCCTGCTCGAAAATGCACTTCCTGGTAATCTCCAGAAGCTTCTCCCGGGCTTCTACCGGAAGCTCGATTGTCAGCGTAGAAACACCGGAATGATCACCATCACCTTCGCTCTCAATCTGGATTGCTTTGTAGTCTTTCAGGTCCCGAAGAAACTGCCCCAGATCTGCACCGCCATAATTGGTCAGCACAAAAATCACTTCCTGGATATCTTCCAGGTCGTTCACAAATCCACTGAAGACCTTACAGTAAACATCGATCAGCGGCTTGATATTCTTCAGATCGTCCGTGTCGATGTTATTGTTAAAGAACGGGAAAAATGGCACCTCGCCAACACCGTGCCGGTAGGTATCAGCATATTCGCAAAGCATCGGATCCACCAGAAACATCTGATACGGCAGCAGCTGGTCCAGCTCATCTCCAGCCTTTAAGCGGTACGCCGCGCACTCGGTTTCATTCCAGTACTCGTAGATGATATATGCATCGCCAGTCTCATCATCGATATTCTGGTAGCTCCGGAACACTCCAAGAAGCTCCTTCTCCAAACTATCAGACCATACCGGAATTACCTGCTCCGCCGGAACTATTGCATATTTCCATGTGCTTTTCTTGTCGCACCAGACATGCAACCACCCTACCGTGCAGTTTGAAGCCTCAATACACAGGTCTTTACAGACCTTTGGATACTTATCTCCCAGAAACTTCACCAGATCCTTGTTGGCTTTCTTCTCTCCAAGATCAAAAAGCGGTGGCGCCGTAAACATATAGGAAGCTTTCTGGTTGACAAGCAAACCGTGAAAGTTGAACGGGATCCGGTTGTCCGCATTTCGAAGCGGCTTTTCTTTTTTCTCCCGTTCCTCTTTTAACGGTGGGAACATAATATCCGTTTCGTTCCGGTAATAGGCCCTTGCCTTTGCAATCTGCCTTACAAAGTCCGTATGCCCCACCTGATACTTCCGGATCAGTTTTTTTATCACTTCAATGTCCATCTATTTCACCTCACTTTAAGATCTTCATGCCGCCAGCTCTGCGGATAATCGTGTAGCAAAAATAGCGGAGGGCATCCTGTGCGTGATCGTGTTCTTTCACTGGCTTGTCTTCGCCGCGCTCTCCTGCCTTTGCGTCCCAGATGTAAGAAGCAAACTCTTTGATCAGATTCTCACAAGACTGATCAATAAAAATAGAACCCGAAAGCAGCAGCGTTGCCACAAATCGGATTCCATCTAAAACATCATTTTTCGCTTTTTTTACTTTGTATCCATCCTTCTCCAGCTGGACCTTGAAAGATGCTGCCGCCGGATCCAGGATCACTGCCCGGATTTCTTCTCCGGCAAGCCATGCCGTCAGATCTTCGGAAAATTCTTTATCGGTTTTCTGCCGGCCCTTATCCCGACCAGAATAATAATATTCTCTGCGGCAGTACCATTTGCCGTCCGCGCCTTTGCTCCAAAACAGGAATGCCGTCGGGTTCTGGGTACCATAGTCGCAGCTGACATACTTATCACCGATCCAGAACTCACGCCCTGTTCTCTGACGGTATTCAGCCACGATTGCTTCTGCATCAACTACGTTTTTGTCCTGGCTGAACATGTCGTAGATGATGCCCTCAGCCATCGCCCAGAGCCCTTCGATATAGCGTTTGAAGAATACGCCGTTGTACATGCTGCGGTATCTGGCCTTGATGACTTCTGACAGGCTCAGGTTGTCGTCCATCGTGAAATGCACGTACAGAAGCTTCTTCAGATTCAACTCCGTGCATTTCGCCTGGGCTTCTTCCTGCAACTTCGCAGCCTTTTTCTTGCCCAGATACCCGATGGCTTTGTCAATCCAGTTTACCTTGAACCAGTGATACGGTCCATCCGGGTTACAGTTAAACCAGTATTTGGAACCAGTCACCGAACAACGACCGGTTGCCTGATTGACGAAGCTCTCTGGCATCAGCGCGACCTCATCACAGAAGACACCCGCCAGTGTAATACCCTGAATCAGATCCTGGCTACGCTCATCCTTGCCGCCGAAGATGTAAAAGTAATTGGTAACACCTTTACGGCTGATTTCTACCAAATTGTCCGCCCGGTGATCTGCAACCTTGTACCCGCGGCTCTTAAGCATCAGCTTCAGCCAGAACAGAACATTTCGCCGGAAGGAGCCGATGGTCTTACCGCACATGGCAAAATTCTGACCGCTGAAATTTTCCATCGCCCAGAACACAAAAGACAGTGACATGCAAACCGTCTTTCCTGATCGGATCGCTCCATCCGCGATAATACCGTCATAGTCCTTTACAGGGCTGTCCGGCATCCACCAGGTAAAAATCTGCTTCTGTCTCTGAGAAAACGGCTGGAACTGAAATACCTGGACCTTTGTCAGGATTTCCCGCTGCTGTTTCATAGCCTGCAGCTTTTCTTTCATGCCGGCAATGCGCTCTTTAATCGTCATCCGCATCACCCCACAGATTCCGTGATTCTGTATTCAACGCATCCAGGAATCCATCATCCTCAATCTGCTGTTCCTGACCACCAAGCTTCAACGCTGCCAAATCAAGCTTCATCATCTCGATTTCCAGGCGCGCATCATCCACACCGTAACGATGCAGCGCATCAATGGCAGCCTGCTTCCTGGCCTGGACACGGGTCAAGGCATCCTCGATATTCTGGATCTGACCCAGCTTACCGCGATACTCCAGAAGATCGGTCTCCTTATCCTTTTCCAGTCCGCTCTTGTGACTCACCACCGTCAGGCCAGTCTCGTCTCCCGATGATACCCCAGAATCATCCAGGGACATCCGCAGCAGGTCAATCCGCTTTAGCATTCGGCGCTCTCGGACCGTCAGAAGCTGAATCTCCTGCATGAGAAGTTTCTGCTTGTCCTCCGGCACGGCCTGCGCCAGGCGCTGCTCCTCTGGATCCAGGCAATCAAAAAGGAGAGTTTCGAACTCTCCCGTGGTGACTGCATTCTTATTCTTCTCTGGAGCCGCACCGCCTCTGTTCCCGGCAGCGTTCTTGTTTCCTGGCTGACCGCCTTTCCGTTTCGCAACGTTGCGTTTCTTTTGCAACGTTGCATTGTCCCAGTCATATCTATTTTTCCAGCTTCGGATTGTCCCTTCCGGAATTTTCAGAAGCTCAGAAATCTCAATAAGTTTCTTGCCTTCCAGGAACAGCTCTCTGGCCTGTTCCATTCTGGCATCTGGCGCTCTGGCCATGCACCACCACCTCTCATTCGTGTTTGTTTTTTGGCATAAGAAAAGAGCCACACGGGGTGGCCCTTCTGTATTATCAAATTATATGCTTTGGTCCGTCAAATGCAGCATATTTTGCAATCTTTTGTTTTTCTTCATTTCGTATTCTTTCTGCAAACTCTGTTATTTTAGCGCATATCCACATATATGCTGTCGTATCTTCTGTGTAATCTGCTTCAGCATACATGTTAATTCGCCCTTCTACTCGCATCTGTTCAACCTGCTTCATTGCTTTCATATCACCCTTTGGATAAATAGCAAACGTAGCTCCAGCATTTTTATTAACAACAGAAAAGGCTGGGATATCACTTGGACCATCAGCAACATAAATCATGTTTATAAAATGAACTCTTCGCAATTCCTCAGGAATTTTTGTATTCACCTTAACACCTTCGCGTCCGTCTTTACTATTTACGCCTTTATTAATTTCAAACAATGCTCTCGTTTTAGTGGTATTGTCAATCGTAAACCCTATTTCAGAAATACACGGGTCACCTTGATCATCTTGACCTTCAATCAATTCACACCCCCATATGTTTTCCACATATGGCATCACCGAAGATCCTCTTATAATTTGAGACATTCCCGTGCTTACTATGTAATGTTCAACTTTAATATCGTATTCTTTATATATTGGATTATTTTCTATCAAATCCTTTGTTTTCTGAAAAATTTCGGGAATCCCATTGTAAAATTTCAGTTTCGAACCAAACTCTTTTAACTTTTCGTTTGTAAGACCCTTAAATTTTCCGGATTTCGCATATTTGATAAATTGGTTCAAATAAATTGTATCCGGATTTACCAATACTCCTTGCTCATCCATATACTTTTTGGGTAGTGCATTTACTTCCTTCCAGAAATCATGCGCGTTAACATTATAATGCTCAAAAATAGGATCTTGCATATATCCATCAACCAGAGTTTTATCAAAATCCCAGACAATTGCAATAATATTTGCCATTTGTAATCCCCCATACATTTTTTCTTTTATCATACCTCAATTTTTGACAAAAGAAAAGCACCCATCTTCCGACAGGCGCTCCAGAAAGGGTATTATCAGATGTACCGACTATTACCAGTATGTCATATATCCGCTATCTGATATCACGGACTCAGGCACGTCACCCAGCATAGGCAACCGCCAAATCGGAACGGAAGGACTCGAACCCTCGACACGCTGGATATAAGCCAGATGCTCTAACCTGCTGAGCTACGTCCCATTAAGCACAGCCGGGTGTATGGGCCGTGCTGCAGCTGTTTGCAATCGGTAGCTGCGAACCAAATCCCCAGCCAGGCTGTAACACCTAGCGGGAAGCATATTCACATGGAGGAAGCCGCAAGCTGTACGCCTTTGGCTTCATGCATGCTACCATAATATCACGGAAGTACCCCTCCGTAGTTACCCACTTTTTTATTTTTCTTTCTGGCGCGTTCTTCTCGTTTTCCTTGAATCACACCGTATGTATATGCCACCGAAAGCATGAACGGTGAGCACTTGCATTTATATCTATCCATAAGACCTTGGAAAAAGGCTGCCATATCTGTCCCGGCATAACCAACCGTAGGCTGATGACCATTGATACGCAATTCTTCCTGAATATTCATTTACGCCACCCCCTGAACTGTATCAGCTTTCTTTGTAAATAACTCGCCATATATCAGATCAAGCACTGCTGCCATAAACTGCGTGCTAAGTTTCCGCTTCCTAACTTCGTGTATCACACCCTCACGGAATTCGTTAAACTCCTCTTCACTCATTTTTCTGCACTCATCCTGCAATTCCAAAACAGACGGAGCAATCTGTTTACAAAATTCATGATATGACATTACGCCACCTCCCCATAAACAACCTTGCATTTATTGCTGTTGCCATTAGAGAGAACCAATTCAATTACAGTCGGATAACCATTCTCATTCAACCACTCTTTGACCTTCTCCAGAACACTGCCTTTGTACTGAACCGTAACACCATCATGTCCATTCCGGCTGTAAGCTGTCCGGACGATTTCATCTGAGAAAATGTCCAGCTTTTGGATAATGGCACTCACCGCTTTATCATGTGGGCGGCCAGACTCAGATAAAATTCCAAGTTCTTTGGCAATGGATGTGCAATCCCACAGATTCGGCACATCGGAAATCACCGGAGCATTGACCGGATAGCCAGAATCAGAATAAATCCGCACCACCTCGGCAGCTATGTACTTGGAATCCACCCCGGCATCGTGCAGAGCCTCCTTGATGTTCTTCACCATCATGTTCACGGAAGGAAGTTTCTCTTTCTTAGACTTGTCCTGCTTTGGCATCTCGTAGGAACCGGTCTTACGGAGAGTTGGAAGAACTTCATCTGCGATCCAGTCTGTGAAAGCTTCTGCATTTGGCTTATGGCTTTTAAATACCAGCTTATACACGCCGCTTTCGGTGAGGAAGTTCTCGCCTGTGTTATGTAATTTTCTAAAATCGGTTTTACCGACTTTAGAATTTGTCAGCTTAACAACCTGCTTTTCATTCATCCTTGAAATATTATCATTCACATTCTTAATGCCAAGAATTTCAGCTACATGCTTCGGGTTAAATAATACCTGTCCCTCAAATTCAAATACTTCTACATCGTGTCCTTCAAAAATCATTAAATTCTGCATTGCAATTTCCTCCTTGCAATTTCTGGCGGAATCACTTACAATACAAAGTGATTCCTGGGTTTACAGGTTTCGGTTTTGAGCAATCACGGAACTCGCCAAAGTTTTTAACGTGACTGCTCTTTTTTTGTTTCAATTTCTGTTTTCACAAGCTCGGTAATGATCTCTGTCACTGTTCTTCCTTCATTTACCGCCAGATGCTTTAACTGCTTGTGAAGTTCATCATCCATGATAATTCCTACTCGTTTCATTGTCTCGCCTCCATTCTATTCGCTATCGAATATATGTGAATTATAATATTCAATATTGAATATGTCAAGTGTATGTTTGCAAATTTGAATATTTTATGCTAAAATATATTCAGAGGTGAATATTATGAGTCTAAACGAAATCATAAAAATTGGAACACGCATCAAGCGTATCAGAATGGATAAAAAAATATCTCAACGAGCTGTTGCCGAAGCATTGGGAATTCCATATTCGACTTATTCAAACTATGAAAACAATAATCGAGAACCTAATCACGATACTCTAAAGCGTATTGCTGATGTACTCGATGTGTCTGTTTCGTATTTGATATACGGTGAAACTGGAAGTATGGCAACAAACACTGCTGAATATCTACTAACTCTGTCTGGATTCGAACTTAATGAAAATCCAGATGGAACGTTTACGATTTGTGATATCGAAAACAACAAAACCAAAAATTCCGTTATTGTTACCGTCAGCCAATTAAAGCGATTGGTCCTTGAAACCTCTGACTATGTCACTTATTTAACTCAAAAACTTTTTCATCAATAAGCCACCCACCACTGAATAGGTGGCTTTTCTCTTGCCCTTTTCTGCAAAATAGCATAAATAAATTCATTTGTAAACCCCCACAAATCCGCAGAAATCCTATGTTTCTACGCTAAATAGCAATTTAACAAAGCACCGATAATTGACTTTCTAACCGAAGCCTATGTTCGCCAATTTTTTCAGTTTTATGTAAACTTTTCAAAATTACTATTTAGCGATCGAAAAGAAAATTATAAAATTTTTATAAACTATCTTTTTTGTGCCATCAGATAGAAAAAATATCTCCGATACTCGTAAAACTGCCTCCGTCCTACCGGAACATCCATCCACTCATACGGCGTTCCTTCGGTTACGTTCTTTAAAATCCACTTGTGAATCTCTGGAGCTGCTTTCCTGGCTGTTTCCTCAACCAATCTGAGATCATCCTGCAACATGGCATTTCTTACTGCGTCCTGCGCCGTAGAATCCCCAGATGTATTTCCTTTGGGCATACCGTCGTTAACGGTTGCTTTCAGTCCGTAAGCATTTTCAAGCTTCTGCTTCTTCTCATGGTACTGCATGCAAAAATACTTAAGTTCGTTATATTTGGCACGGGATATGTTATGCTCACTCAGCTTCATATCCCGGGTGCATATTTGCTTTTCCATCACTTGTTCTCCCTTCTGGCGACCGATGATAATCACCGGCTTTATTGCCTCGTCCTCTGGCCCGCTCCACAAGCTCTGTCAGCATCCGGTTTACTGTCTCTTCCAGCAGCGGATATTTCTTCCGGAGCACTGATGCAATCGTGTGCATCCGCTCCCATTCCGAAGTGTTCTCCTTGGGCTGCCGGCTCTTGTAGCGGTTCCAGAAATTGTTATATACTTCGTTAAAGCCATCTCTGACCTGTTCGTTTGTCATAATTCCTCGATCCTCACATAAATCCCAGGCACATCCGCCCAGAACTTCTCCACGATCTCCGAAGCAACCTGCGCATCATCTTTCCAGAATTCACACGCTGTCATGCAGTCCTTTAAAAGTTTCTGCAGATTGTCGGTATCAGGCTTTGTGATTCGGTATTCTCCGTTGGCGTGCTTCCCGCGGGGAAAGCACCACTTGACCATCAATCTGATTCCATGCTGATATGGCTGCTCCGGTTTATGTCCTGCCAGATGATCCATCAGCTTCTGTCTGGCAGCCTTCAGTTCAGCTGGTTCATAAAAGACCGGTTTGCCATTCACAACATGCACCTGCTTTTCCTGATGGGTGACCGTTGGAACATTTTTCATGACCATAAAAAAATCCATTTTTTCCTTTCCGGGTGTTCCAGGTATGGTGCCCTCTGTGTCTGCGGGTGGGTGAGTCGTCGTGCGTGAGCTATCGCACGACTTACCTACCCCCGCATAGAGGGGGTGCGCCACATCTATATACGTAGTATATAGGTTCGGCGCACCCTTTTGGCGCACTGCGCAGCACTGCACCAGACCATGATGTTGCGCACCGTGCGTCAGACCATAAATTTCTGGTTCGGCGCACCCTATAAATTTTTCCTTTTGATGTACATTTTTCCGTCTGAACCCTGATATTTTTCATAACGCTCTGCCAGATCTTTCTTCCGTTTGTTGCTGTCTCCCAACCACGAAAGAAGTGTTTTAGAGGTTGTTTCCAGCTTCTCAGATAATTCCTGTGCCGGCACCTCACGACCTTCCATTTCAATGTTCGCGAACTCGATTTCGAAGGCGCTCAGCTTCTTTTCTTTGGTCTTTTTTGCCTGTTCTTTTCGCCGTTCTGACGCTTTTTGCCATACAGGCTTATCAGACTCCGGCTGAATGTCTCCAAGGGCTCCTGAGGCGTCTGTGTAATGCACAGGATAATCAAACCACAGGTTTACCGGGTCAAACTTTGGGAACTCTCTCAGGGTCCCCTCAATACGCCAGGCTGTCCGCTGCCTTACCCGTGCTCTGGCTGCATTTACCTGCTGTTCCAGAACTGCATACTGCCATCGATCTAGCTTATTTTCGCAGTAGTTCAGCATCTGATAACTACTGCAGAGATCATCCAAAGATAACTCATCCTTCCACTCAAAATGAGCATCCAGGTACTGTCTGCAGGCATCACAGACCGCTTTATTTTCTTCCTGTTTCAGTAGGTCATCGTTCATTTCCAGCTCAATCAGATCCAGGAGCGCATCCGGATCACGGGCAAATACTCCGGATCCTGATGCACGGTCCATAGACTTTTTTCCGCCCTGGCTGCCCTTGGAATGGTGGTGGCAATAGATCACCGCACACCCAAGCTCTGTACAGACTTTATCGAACTGGTTGCAGAAATTGGCCATCTGATCCGCGCTGTTTTCATCACCGGTGATGACTTTATAGATCGGGTCAATGATGATGGCTATGTAATCCTTTTTGGCTGCCCTGCGGATCAGTTTCGGCGCCAGCTTATCCATTGGCACCGATTTGCCTCGCAGGTTCCAGATATCTATGTTGCCCAGATGCTCCGGTTTCCAATGAAGGGCCTCGTATACGTCCTTGAAACGGTGCAGGCAACTTGCTCGGTCCAGTTCCAGGTTCACATACATTACACGGCCCCTTGCGCACTGCCAGGACAGCCATTTACGGCCCTCAGCAATGGCAATGGAGAGTTCAATAAGGCTGAATGATTTTCCCGCCTTGGATGGGCCTGCAATGAGCATCTTATGCCCCTGGCGCAGTACGCCATCGATCAGTGGCGGAGAAAGCTCCGGGAGATTGTCCCAGGCTTCCGCCATGCTCTCCGGTTCCGGAAGATCATCGTTAATGCCCTCAATCCACTCAAACCATTCCTGCCAGTTTTCTTTTCCGATATTGGTATCTACCAAAAACTGCTTTTTGTCTCCCCGGATCACGCCCGGCATCCTGGACAGTCTGGAAGGATTCCGGTTCTGGTTATCTGTTTTCAGGCCATTTTTCTGACACACATTGTAAAGATAATCTACACGTTTTCGGTACTCGCTGTAATCTGCAGCATCAACTCGCACAATGGCGTGCAGGCTTTTCTTTCCGGAATACACCAGGCACGCCACCGGAAGCTCCAGTTCCTGGATGATGGCATACTGCTTTCCCACCTCCATCACATCGGATTCCACCAGGGCATACCGGAAATCTGTTACGTTTTCATTTTTACAGCCGGTACCGTCCAACGGGTTAAACCGGATCCACGCACCGGCTGCCGGATTGTAATCACCAACCACGCTGCCAATATCACCATCTGTACATTTCGACAGCGCTTCGATCAGCTGACCGGCTGTGCGGTCCCAACTGCCTTTTGATGGCATAAACTTGCCGTCTTTTTCCCAGCTCTCCGTAACATAGCCAACATTTTCCGAAGAATCGAACAAGACCTCCAGATACCGGCTCAGTTCCCTGGCCGGGTTCCACGCCTTCGGTTCATGAATCTCCAGTTCTTCGACGTAATGCTTGTCTACGATCACCAGGTCATCTTTCTGGATAGTATCGTCCCATCCCAACTCATGGCCACGATCCGGAATCCATCCGGCATTCCTGGCCATCTGAACAATGGTGCCACCGGTCACCGGAGTGGTAGTACCATGGAACGTCCGCCATTTGCGCTCACATTCCCCGGCATGGTACCGGCCGGTATCTCTGGCGCTCCACTGCTCCCATACACTCACACTGTAACCTTCATGCTGCAGAGCCATGCCAACATTAACCCAGTCCTGGTAATTCAGTTCCGCGGGATCAATATATTCAATTACTTCCTGTAAATCAAACTGACTGTCCATATATTATGCTCCTTAGCCCCGATACTCCTGTCGGTTAATGTTGTCCGGAACCTGCCAGCCATTGGCTGCGATCCGGTCAATCAAATTCTTTGCATTCTCAAACTGCCAGGTTCCCACATGCTGAAAGCCTTTTCCTTCCAGAAAACGTATCTGTTTTGGCGTGGTAAGACCCTCTTCCCTGCGCTTGTCCAGGCGATCCAGGAGCTTCGCTGCCTTTCCCTGGTTGTCAATCTCATCCGGAAGGATTCCAAGCTTCTCCAGTGCCGCCTTCTGCTTGTCCGTCGGCGGTGACATCTCCCAACCAAACGCAGGCACATATCCGGACAAATCTTCCGCCTGAATGCTCATTTCAAACTGCAGAGGATCCACCAGCTTTTTCTTACGCCGCTTCATTTCAGCCAGACGCTGCGCCAGTGCTTCCTCACGCTGCGCCACCACATCCTCAGATGCTTTCTTTTCTGCTTCTTCAATGTCCATCGGGCAGCCTGCGCCCTCTTCCAGGTTCTCCGTCATCTTCCTGGCCACCTCTTCTGACTCACAGATCAGATTCGCCGGATGGCAGAGCTCATGGCGCTCTGTGTGCCATAAAAAGTCCAGCAGCAACAGATCTGTCTTTCCCGGATACAGTCGGGTACCGCGACCCACCATCTGGCTGTAAAGGCTGCGCACCTTCGTTGGCCGGAGAACCACCACACAGTTCACTGATGGACAGTCCCAGCCTTCCGTGAGTAACATGGAATTGCAAAGAACGTTATAATCCCCACGGTCAAAGGCTTCCAGGATCTCTGCACGGTCCTTGCTTTCCCCATTTACCTCTGCCGCCTTAAAGCCCTTTTCATTCAGGATATCTCGGAACTTCTGGCTGGTCTTGACAAGTGGAAGGAAAACCACTGTCTTGCGGTCCCGGCAATACTTTTCCATTTCGTCCGCGATCTGATACAGGTATGGATCCAGTACCGTTGCAATCTCTCCTACCTTAAAATCACCAGACTGCAGTGTGACACCGGAAAGATCTAGCTGCAGCGGAATCGTCAGCGCTTTGATTGGAGATAAGTACCCCTCCCGGATTGCTTTCGGGAGGGTGTACTCATACGCCAGGCTTTCAAAAAATTCTCCGAGGTTGCGCATATCACCACGGTCCGGTGTCGCAGTCACTCCCAGTACATGCGCTTCCGGGAAATGCTGCAGCACCTTCTGATACCCATCCGTAATGCAGTGATGGGCCTCGTCAATAATGATGGTCCCGAAATAATCCTGATCAAACTGTGCCAGGCGCTTCGGTCTCTGCATGGACTGCACGGATCCTACCGTGATCCGATACCAGCTGCCAAGACAGGTTGCTTCTGCTTTTTCCATCGCGCAGTGCAATCCCGTTGTCTTGGCAATCTTGTCAGATGCCTGCTCCAGAAGTTCCCCGCGGTGCGCCAGGATCAGTACACGCTTTCCCTGCCGCACACACTCCTCTGCTACTTTTGCAAAAACGATGGTCTTACCGCAGCCGGTCGGCAGCACTACGAGGGTTTTCTTCACTTTCCCCCACTGATCAAAAACACTATCCTTTGCTTCCTGCTGATACGAACGCAATTCCATCTTTTTCTTCATCGTTTAAAAACTCCCTGCCTGATACTTCGGTGCTTCATACGGATAGAAGCGCTTTACATCGTTGCTGCTGCGCTCCTGGCCATCTTTGTTGACATACTTGTGGATACCCAGCTTTAAGCGCCCCTTAGCTCCCGGTACCGTCTGCCAGTTCATGCGCAGCGGTTCCCCTTTCTTTTTCTGGCCAATGCTCTCGAAGAATGCTGAAAGCATGCCCTCGGTGATCGTATGCAGGAAAAGGTTGTGGGTTACGGTTACTTCCTTGCCGTCCGCGCTCTTTACACGCAGCTTCAGGATTGCCTTGTTGCACGGCGGTAATTTTTCGCTGCCATTGTGACGGCCACGGTCGAAACTCTCGACTACAAAATCATAATCACCTTCCGGAAGCGGTTCGAACTCCGGGGCCTCTTTCTGAATGGTGTCATCCCATCCTAATTCACGTTCCATTGCTGTATTTTCACTCATGTCAAAAACCTCCTTTAGTTAAACGGAATTGCGTTATTCTTTTTCATATCTCTGATCATGGCAAACACCTGCGGCCATGCTCCAACCAGAACACCCTGGATAAAATCTTCCGGATAATCATAAACCGGCATATCTCCCGGGAAATATCCGCGGGCTTCCACTACTGCCTGAATATCCCACTCACAGACATTGTTGTTGATCATCAGATCTCTCAACGCCTTCGGAATACGCGGATCCGGCGGGAAGGAACTTGTATCCCCCATAACCGGATCTGCAGGTGGCGGTGTCAGATCCATAGTCTGCTGAACCGGTTCGCCCTGCGGTTCCGAATCAACCGGCTGCGTTACCGACGGCGGCGTCTGCCGCTGTGGTGGCATTACCGGAGGCGCAACCGGTTCTGACTCCGTTACCGGCTTTACTGCGTCCGCGCCCTCGATAATGGGGCGAATCACCTCATACTCAAACGGCGCTTCATCCGGAAGGCCATAACGGTTCTTGGCGTCCCAGCACGGATGGTGGGTCGTGTACATGACACGGGCACCGCCCTGCCCTTTCCGTTTCTTGCCCTTATCATCCACCGCAACAGACCAGGTCTTGTAATTGGCAAACAGCACCATATCCGCCCATTCCTTTGCCAGCGGCGCAGTCTGAGAAGATGTTTTCTTTCCCAGCTTCAGCTCCCACCGGTCATATGATCCCATTTCATCCGGCTGTTCAAATTTGCGCATCTGGGCATGGGCTGTAAGCACCACATTGACACCGGCTTCAATAACTTCCTCCAGCGCATTCAGGAAGCGGCCAAATTCTTCCTTGGCATACACATAACCATTTCCATAGCCAAAATCCTCTACACCCTTTTTGCCATGTCTGGCACACAGGTCCGCAACACACATCTGCTCCGCCCAGTCCACCGTATCAATCACCAGTGTCTTGCAAACAGACGGATTAGCTCTGACATACCGGATCTGGTCCATCAGCATACTCCAGCTGGTAGCTTTCTCAAAACGCGCCACATCCATGTCTTTGGTGCTTCCCTCAGTATCAATAAAGACCGGATCCGGGAAATGTGCTGCGAATGTTGACTTTCCAATTCCTTCCGGTCCATAAATCAGGACCTTCTTGGGACAGGGAATTTTTCCCTTGATAATCTGCATAACCTATACCTCCTAAAATACTCCAGGCTTCCATCCTGTTTTTTTCTCTTCCTGATCCGGATGTTCCTGTCCTTCCACATAGCCATCGCTAATGATTACAGAGCATTCGTCTCCAGTGCTGACCCGGGTCGCAATAGCCTGCAGTCCCTCTGTCTCCAGCCACTTGCCAAACTCCTGCAGCGTATCCAGATCCATCTGTTCCAGCTTGTCCAGAAGCACAAAGCCGCATTTCGGATTCAGCTTGCGGACGATGGCCGTAGCAACCTTTAACTGATCAGATCCGGACATGCAATCCCACTTGGCTCCGTTATAGATCAGCTCGCCGTCCTGTACGGAAAGGCCAGGAAGCGGAAGCTCCGCAGATGTAAGCAGATCTGCTTTTTCCTTGCGAACATCTTCCAGTTCCAAAGTGTACTTTCTATACTGATTCCGGTAATTCTTCGCATCTTCCTCCGCTTTGTCCTTATCCAGGTTTGCGCGGACTTTCCGGTTGATCTCATCAATCTCAGCCAGGTTCTTCTCTAGCTCCGCCGTGGATTCATCATGGAGATCCGCTGCAGATAATCTTGCTACCCGAACTTTTTCCTCGATTTCCGTCTGTCGGCGAAGAAGTTCTGCCAGCTGATCGTTGATCCGCTGCTGTTCCTGCTCCAGGGTGTGAAGGTTTTCTCTCAGACGCTGGTTCTCTCCATTTCTGGCAAGAATCTCCTGCTGCTGACGGATCAGCTCCGCAGCCGCAATCGGCTCGTCCGGAGCATCCGGGAAATACGGCTGTTCTTTGGCATACTTTTCTTTCTGATCAGCAATGCGTCCGATTGCCTGACGAGAGTTGAAAATCTCCGCTTCCTTCTTTTCCAGCTCCACAATCGTTGCATCCAAACCGATAATATGTAACAGAGTCTTTGCCTTTTCTTTCCCGTTGGCCTCCATAAAACGCGGCAGGTCCAGGGCAAGCTGCTCGATAAATTCATTTAAGAGCTGCTGGCCAGCCTTCTTACCAGATGGATCCGTTACCTTCAGATCACTGTTTTTTCCCTTACGTTCCACGATCAGACCGTTGTCCATCACGATCTTAAGATTCGGAGGAATCGCAGAACCTTCGCGCTGCGCCTGAGAGGGGCGGAATCGCTCCCCGCCCAACGCCCATGCAATCGAATCGAGGACTGACGTTTTTCCCTGATTATTTTTGCCACCGATGATGGTCAGGCCATCCTTTGTCGGTTCGATCTTTACCGCTTTGATGCGCTTGACATTTTCAATCTCGAGTTTATTAATCTTCATGATTTTCTTGACTCTCCATTTCTCCCAACTTATAATTGGGGTGTGAATATATTTTTATTTACCCGATTCCCCGGAAGTTGCCGCTTCTGGGGTTTCTTCTTTTTCTGCCGACTTTAGAAAGACAATCGTCAGTGCGTCGCCATAACCAAATCCTGCAACATTCCAGCATGTTACTTCCAAGTTCTTTACTTCCGGCCACCATTCGGTCTGCGACATACAAGTCGGCTCTCTGCGCCGCCATTGTGCCTTAGTTTCTTCCCAATCCTCATCCGGCAGCACGGCATAATCAAAACTTCCCTCATACAGAAACGGCTGACCATCCTTGTAAATAGTGAAAGTTGCATGCCCATCAATTGGCTTTACAAACTGCTCCAGCGTCATCTCCTCACCTCCTTTCACATTCCTGCCAGTAACGCGCTGGCCACGCATCCCGCAAACATCGCACAGATGCCAAACATCACCTTGCCCGCCAGATCATCCAGATCAAGTTCCGGTTCCGGCTCTGGTGCATCCTCGACCAGGTAAAACACCGGATCACTCCGGCACTCCACATAGCTGAGCATCCGCGGGTGCTTAGCCTGGATAAAGTTAAACTTCGCCATCGTTCTCTCCTTTCTGCTTGTCCACCAACCCGCCATCAGGCGGTTTTTCTCTTGTATCCCACGGAAATCATCAGGTTATCCTGGATTCTTTCCGTAATTCTTTTGCGGTCTTCTGGAGTAAGGTCGGAAAACGGAATTTCCTTTCCATCCATCTCCAGAATGTTAACCACCTTAATTTTTCTCAAAAGGCATCACCCCTTTTTACGATATGCCGGACATCGGATGTCCGGTTACTGACGCATTGCTATTCCTGCGCTCCCGTCCTATAATGTACTTACAGGCTCTTCTGTTTAACCAAGTACAGAAGAAAGGAAAATTTTTATGTCTGACTTATCTCCGTTCCTGCATCCAACCGAACCTAAGACATCCGATGATTTAAATGAAATGAACAGGTTGACTGCAGAACTCGCAAACAAATTTGCTCCATCATATTTTGAAGTAAATAATGATGTTACTCTTACCGATGAAGAACTTGATGACTTACGTAATTTAGCTGCAGGTGATGCTACGCAGTTAATTAACTATCTTGATCCGCTCTTACGAGAAAAACAGGATAGTTTAAATCGGCAAGTCGAAGCTATCGAATCTATTGCATCCCAAGCACGTAACCTTGCTCAATCCACCGCCCGCGAGGCTAATATCCTAAAAGAACAGTTGGAATTTGCAAAATCTGAAGCTGAATCAGCTAAGAAAGATGCTCTGTTTGCAAAAGCTACTTCGATAATTGCCATCTTGATAAGCATCGCAGCCATCGTTGTGCCTATAATAATCGGATAATTAAAGCAATCCCGCTAATAACCAATGCCACCACCGCAAGCATTCCTGCTTCGAGGCTATTTTGGTGAGCTTTTTTGAGATCATTTACAAGTTCCTTCATATCATTTTGGTTAGCCACTGCAGTATTCTCACCTCCTACTCCGTTGTAAACAGGCAGTTAAATTGTTAATTTTCCTAGCATTTCCTGCTCCCATATGCTATACTTTTCGTATTTAATAAATTACGAATGGTGATGTTCCTATGAAAAAATATTTTTGTGACTGGAGCAATTACTTTTCTTTTGCTTTAGCATTGATTCCATCCTTTTTACTGTATGTCTTTAGCCCAGGCGATAGTGTCCCGTACATCGCATTCATCATTGCGTTCTTTGCGGCCTTCCTCTTTGCCTGGCTTTCTTACAAACTATACAGTGATTTGCGGCAAGTTGCTCTTACATACACTATTGAGATCGTTAAATGTACCAACAATCGCTGTCTTTGCAAACCTTGCCCATTTTTAAGTCATCATTCAGTTGTTTCATTTTTCGAGAATATTGATGGCTATGAGGAACTAATAACTTATGGATATGTCGAGACTATTACCAACAATGGTCTAGCCCAAATCATTTTATTCTCAAACGATGAAAAGAAAGAGGATCACTTTTCTCGCATTTCCAATCATTTGAGTTCCATAATAATCAAGCCCACTATAACTATCGAAACAGCTGAGACCATAACCAACTTAAACCTGGAGGTAAATTATGAAAACGATCATTAAAGTTGTACGTGTAATTGACGAATACAAGCTTGTCCTTAACATTGGATCTGATGACGGTGCTAAGCAAGGGCAAAAATATCTTATTTACGAAGTCGGCCCCGAAGAAATTTTCGATCCAGACACCAAGGAATCTTTAGGATTTCTTGAACTTGTCAAAGGAACTGGAATCATTACCCATGTACAGCCTAAAATGAGTACCATCGAATCCTGTATTTACGACAAATCTTCCTCTAAAACGGTACGCCGGAATCCTTTAGGCGTTCTTTCAGATTATGTCGAAACTGTTGATTCTAATCAGATACAGCGTCCGTTTGAAAACCCTAGGATCAATGATCTTGCTAAAAGGGTTAATTAAACACATAAAACTGCAACAATCGAATGATAAGCATCAACAATGATATGCTCCATCCGAATAAGCCACTAACCAAAAGCCGATATGACTTCTCGTTGTATCGGCAGCTTTTTTTTAATTTATTGCGTACCGTATTCAATAATTTCTCCACCGTCTTACCTCCTTCACATATCACTTTAAGTGGATTTCTTCGGTAAAAAAATATTATCAACCGGGATATTGTAAATCTGTGAAAGCATGTTCATATCCGAAAAAGACGGAACAGAAGTCCCTTTTTCCCAGTTAATAATTGTTCTTTTGCCAATTTTCATCCTTTTTGCAACATCTTCTTGCGTCATTTTAGCATTCACTCTGGCTGCTGCTAAACTGATCTGTATTACTTCAGGCAACTTTATTTCCTCCTTTCTCTGATCTGCATTTATCATACCATCACTTTAAGTGTGTGTCAACACTTTTAGTGAAACTATTTCACTTTCAATATTGCAATATTATCACTTTTGGTGTATTATCATTATAAAGACGAAGGGAGTGAACCTAATGCCAGAACAAGACTTTAATGCTGTATTTTCAAAACGCTTACGCCATTACTTATCTAAATATGATATGACCCAGGTTGAACTGGCAAAGAAACTGGGAGTTGGTACAACGTCCGTATACAATTGGTGCAATGGAATAAAAACGCCGAGAATGGATAAAGTGGATGCGATGTGTGACTTATTTCACTGCAATCGCTCAGATCTTATAGAAGAAAAAGAAACTGTTGAAAAATCTGACGAACCCTACTACCTCAACGATGAGACCCGCCAGATTGCCCAGGAAGCCTTTGAGAACCCGGAGCTTCGCACTCTCTTCCACGTAGCCAGAGACATTCCGCCAGAACGTCTGAAGGCCCACATCGAATTTATGAAGAGCCTGAAAGCTCAGGAAAAGGGTGACCCTGACGAACCGTGTTAGCATAAAAAGAGCCCCTAGCGGGACTCCTGGCGCATGATTGTTATGGTAATGGGCTGGGAAGTATCTACTACCCCGCCGCATGGATCTGGAGAGGCACTTATCGGGTGAAGGTCCCACAGGTAATCTCCCAAATAATCCAATAGGGTGATAAGATCTTCTTTCGTATAGACTCCGCTTATTTTCTTACCGTCACAATCAGTAAACGAAAACTTTGCTTCCAAATTTTTAGGAAACTGCGCATTTTCACGAACCATATTCATTGATACACCACCTTTCGAGGATAATGATATGAGAATTTTTCACAATTACTACGATATTTATTTATACATCGAGCCACTCACTGATGATGAACCAAATGCTCGTATTCAGCACCAGATTTCAAACTGCTTTTGCTTTTTAGAAGATTATCTTAATCTTACCACCAACCAATATATGCGTGTCAAGGAAAATAAAGAGAAATTGCGCTCACTGGAAGCTCATACCTGGGCACTCCACGATACAGCCAATATCTTATTTGGTGACTTGCACTTTTTACTTGTTGCTATGGACAAAGCATATACTCTATCTATAAAGCTTTTGAATCTGCTCGATGAATCAGAAACAGCATCTCTTCTGTCACACTCTGAACCCAGAATGAATATAAAGCACTTACGCAACAATCTGGAACACATGGATGAAAAATTGACTTCACAGGATCAAAAATATCAAGAATCCTGGTACTCTGATTCAGAATATCATAACTGGTTCAGTTCCCAATGGGGATCTCTGAATGACAATACAATTAAACTAGGATCCGGTTCTTTCGTTATTGAAGAAACTTCATTTACAGAATTATGGGAAACTTATGATAAAATTCTTTCCATAATCCAAGGCAAATATGTTTCCGTGAATAAAGAAACTGTGGACCGAATTTGGAATGGTCACAAAGGCCTCGAGTGGCATTAATTAAAGGAGAACGATATGAATAACCCACTGCTGACAGAAGCCATCGGCGTTTATTTTCTGGACATGGATACAGCCGTGGAGGAAGAAGTCCATCCGAATGAGGACGGCAGCTTCACCATTATCATAAACGCCCGGATAAGCCAGGCCCGGCAGATGATTGCCTATCAGCATGCGCTGGCACACATCATGCGGGATGATTTCAGTAAGACCGATGCGGATGAGATTGAGAAAGCGATGTGATCCGGCGCTGGTTGTTATAAAAAGGTTTTAAAACGCAACACTATCACAGAAAGGAAGTGTTCACATGCCATTATTAAAAGATCGCTACACCTCAGAAGATTACTGGAATCTGCCAGAGGGCGAACGTGCGGAACTGATCGATGGAAAATTCTACGATATGGCGCCGCCGAGCCGAATCCATCAGAGACTGGTTTTCACAATTTCAAGAATTATCGGAAACTATATCGCTGACCATCACGGCTCCTGCGAGGTTTATCCTGCACCATTTGCCGTTAACCTCGATGCAGATGATAAAGACTGGGTGGAACCGGATATCTCCGTGATCTGCGACCCGAACAAGCTGACTGACCGCGGCTGCTCCGGAGCTCCGGACCTCATCTTCGAGATTGTATCCCCATCTAGCCGCAAACTGGACTACGGAATTAAAAACGGCATTTATTCTCAGTCTGGTGTCCGGGAATACTGGATTGTGGACCCGGCCAAAGAGCGTGTTACTGTTTACCATTACGAAGATGATGCGGCTCCCGCAATCTACTCCTTCACGCAGGATATTCCGGTCGGAATCTATCCGGGGCTGACGATCAAAATTAATGATCTGTTGGAAAATTACTAAAACTGCATAAAATGAAAAACCGCCCGGTATTGGCGTACCGAACGGCTTTCCATAGATTTTCTTTTGCCGGATGCCCGGCTATGATAAATCCAGCTTGAACACCTGAATTATATCATTTTCCTGGGCGTCCTGCAAGGGGCGTTATTTTTGTACTCATTTTTAAGTAAAATACATAGGGAGATGATATTATGGCACCTACAGTTCTGCAGATTGGCGCCGCTTACATCCGCGTCAGCACGGATGATCAGACCGAACTATCACCGGATGCGCAGCTTCGGGTAATTAAGGAGGAAGCTACAAGAGACGGCTTTGTTATTCCGCCGGAGTATATATTTGTTGAGCACAAGGGAATTTCCGGTCGCAAAGCCAGCAACAGGCCCGAGTTCCAGCGCATGATTTCTATTGCGAAATCGCAATCCCCTGCCCCATTCAAACGGCTGTATCTCTGGAAGTTCTCACGCTTCGCCCGCAATCAGGAAGAAAGCACCTTTTATAAAAGCATCCTCCGGAAGAAATGTGGCGTGGAAATCAAAAGTGTGTCTGAGCCAATTATGGAAGGTATGTTCGGCCGGCTTATTGAGACAATCATTGAATGGTTTGACGAATACTACTCTTACAACCTGTCTGGTGAAGTTATCCGCGGCATGACTGAAAAGGCATTGCGGCAGGGATACCAGATGACTCCGCCGCTTGGATACAAAGCTGTGGGCGAAGGGAAACCATTTGTCATCAATGAAGACGCATACCGGATCGTAGAATTTATTTTCAAATCATATGCGGCCGGCATGGATATGTCAGCCATCACGCGCTACTGCAATGAACACCGTTGGAAAACGCAGCGTGGTAATCCTTTTGAGCGGCGCGGTATCCAGCGAATCCTGAAGAACCATTTCTATATTGGTGAAGTGGAATGGAACGGACACAAATTCCATGGACCTCATGAAACCCGCAGCAGCGTAAAAGACTGCTTCGAAACAGTTCAAAAACGCATCCAGGATGAATATAAACCGGCCAACCGCCGGGATGCATCCGCTTCTCTTCACTGGCTTGCCGGAATTATGGTTTGCGGCACCTGTGGGGCCACCCTGGGATATAACCGGGTGTTCTCCCAGAAACGGCCATCTTATTATCAATGCTGGAAATACGCCAAAGGAATGCACACAGGGTCCTGTTCCATTACTGCAGCGAAAGCAGAACGGCTTCTTCTTCAGTCTCTCAATGAGGTCCTGTCATCTCAGGCAGTTGAATATGAGCACATCCAGCAGGCACAATCAGATACCATATCAGAAAGAGAATTGATCGAAGCGGCTATCGAGCGGGTAGCTGTAAAGGAACAGCGTGTGAAGGAAGCCTATGAGGCCGGAATTGATACCCTGGAAGAATACAAAGGGAACAAACTGCGACTCGCAGAAGAACGCGAAGATTTACGGATGAAGCTGGAGAACATCTCTCCCGCTGCTGATCTGGATGATCCCGGACCGGATGAGATTTTGAGCCGGATCAAAAATATTTATGATCTGATTTCAAGTCCTGATGTGAATGATGAAACCAAGGGTAAAGCGATCCGGAGAATCGTGAAAAAGATTGTGTTGGATAAGGAAAAGGGAGAATTTAAGGTTGTTTACTACGCATAAAAAAGCCCCGGAAGCCGCATAAATAAAGGCTTTCCGGGGTTATTATGAGGTTTTACATTCTTGGCCACCATACTGACTCATAATAAACTGCGCCATTTTCGGATTCGGCTGTGTAATCTTTACCGGATACTGCAGTCTTTTTTCATATCTCCACATCAGCGTATTCCTCCTTCCCAGGGCCATGGGCCATTGATCCAGTTCCAGTTATTAAAATCGGCATCAGCGACCTGGAGTGGGCCATTGACCTCTTCATAGGATTTCATAGCCTGACGGTTCATGCGCCGGGCATTCTGAAAATACTGCATAGCCATTGGGCAGTCTGGATGAGTATCCAGATACAGGGTTGCCTCATCCAGGGCGAAGCCAGTTTCATATACAGCCTGCAGGAGTTTGTCATCGCATCCACACATCATCGGCACCTCCCCATCACGAACGGCAGATCCAGTTCCGGGAAAATGGTTCCCCGGGTTAGTCCGCGGCTCATATCGTACACCTGATTCCAGCGCTGCATAGGGACATAAGCCATCGCGATGGGCATATCCGGCTGCATGGGACGCTGGTCCACACATCCGCAGAAACTACCTGTCGAACGATTGTCTGCGCATCTGTCTGAATTGCCTGTCATACGCTGATTCACAGGACCACAGGAGTTCCCTGTATTAGTATGCAGCGGTTCCTGCAGATGAGGTCTCTGCATGCAGCCGCATCGGTTATTGGAATAATCCATGATCATAAATCCTTTCCAGAGTTTCTAGTACCATCTTATGTGAAAGCAGAAATAGCGGTGCATTGGAATCCACCATATGATAGAAAGCAGGGTTGTCACCCTTGTCTGCATTTGCTCATAAAATACAGTACAAACAGCAAAAAAGGAGATTTCGACATGTGTAGCTGGAATAATTGTGGCGGTTGTGGAAACAATGGAAGTTGCGGCGATGGCTGCGGTGGAAATGGCTGTAGACGCGGAGGTAACGGCTGGGGCGGATGCGGTAATAATTGCGGAGGCTGGGGTTGGAATAACTGGGGCTGTGGCGGCTCTAGCGGATGGAACCGGAATACAAGAGAAGCATTCCGAAATGGTTTCCGTGATGGTTATGATGCCGGTTTCCGTGATGGATTCCGGGAAGGACGGGATGATGACCGCAGGCCAGGCGGACCTGGTGGTCCTGGACGGCCGGATGGAGGCTGTGGATGCAGCTGAATTTAATATAGGGGGCTTCATGCCCCCTATTATTCTGCCTTCAATTATTTAATAACTCATCTACCGTAATATCCAGATCTGGATAAATTCCAACCGGGATTGACTGATCAAATGGATAAAAAACAGGAGCTGCATCTCCTTCGTAGCGGTACACCAGGGTACTTTTCCGCATTGGATCCACAATCCAGTACTCTTTTACTCCTGCTTCCAGATAAAGTGCGTTTTTCTTAATGTAATCCGTTTTACGGCTTGCCGGTGAAACAATCTCAACCACCAGATCCGGGGCTCCAATGCAGCTGCGTTCTGTGAGTTTCTTTTTATCGCACACAATCATAACATCTGGTTCCACCCAGTTTTTATCGTCTGCATCGAGATTTACTGCGAATGGTGCTGTCAGCGTGCGGCAGGAACCACCTTTGGACTTAATGTAATTCCGAAATGTTGACGCAATTTCAATGGATAAAGTCTGATGCGTCAAGCTGGGCGGAGCCATGCTATATAATTTACCATCAATCAGTTCTGCCCGCTCATTTTCAGGCAGATTCCAGTAATCTTCTGATGTATAATGATCTTTCAATAATGGCATAGAAACACCTCCTCTATGTAAAGCATATCGTAAATTTTACAAATAATCAACCCAAAAGACCGGGCAGTCATTTCTGATCTGCCCGGTCTCTCTTCCTTTTAGTTTTCCTTTTCCAGCTTACTATAACAGTATTTAATAATATCTTTTCTTGTAACCATCCCGATGAAGAACCCCCGGTCATCTACCACCGGAACAAAGTTCTGGTTCAGAGCCCGGTCGATCAGGTCTTCCATTTTACATTCTACGGAAACCGGTTTGTAGTCCACACGCCGCGGAATTGACGCGATGGGCGCGTTTTCTGCTTCTTTGAAGTTCATCTGGTATTCTTTCCGGATTCCCCAGAGCAGGTCTCCTTCCGTAATGGTTCCGACGTAGGTGCCGTCTTTTGAGAGCAGCGGGATGGTGGAATAACGGAAGCCTTCCATCTTGTCCAGTGCCTGGCGCACCGTATCATCTTCGTAAATGTGAGCTACCTCGCTCTTTGGAGTCAGAAAAAACAGGATATTCATAGTTCACCTCAAATTGTATTTTTCGCAGCACTGCAGCCCGGCGAATGGAGCAGGCGCAGCTGCCTTTCATCTTATGCCAGAAGCATATCATACAATTTCGACCATTCTATGAACAAATTATAAAAACTTTCGTAAATGCGCGGCCCTGCTGAACCGTTACATACATTCTTACTCCAGGTAATCTAACGGATCTACCGTTTTATCCCCGTGGCGCATTTCCAGGAAGATGTTGCTTCCCTCGATAGTATAATATTTGGTTGGTTCTGCCACATAGCCCAGAAGCTGTCCGGCTTCCAGATATTCTCCCTGCACGGCGGTGATTTCTTTTAACTGGCCGCAGGTGACTGTGTAATCATTGCCAAGGTCCAGGACCAGATAATCACCAATCTCCTCATTGTTTCCTGCTTCCAGTACCCTTGCGGCAGCCGGAGCATACACCGGGGTGCTGACCTCACTCTGGATGACCAGGCCCGGATTGCATTTGTACTGTTCCAGGGTCGGAAAATAGATGGTGGAATCCATGCTGTAATCCAGCAGGACATTGCCTCTTGCAGGCCACATCATCTTGCTGGTATCAGCAAAGTTTAATACCAGCGCGGTGGCAGCACTTCCGCCTGCACCGGCCTCTCTCACGGCCGGATCTGCCCCGTCATCCTTTGTACCATTTGCTGTAAGTCCGGTATTCTGCCCGTTTCCGGTCTCCGGTCCTGCTTCCTCTGCAATGTGTCCCTGCTCGTCGGCTGCATTGTCCTGATTAGACGCTGCTTCAGCCAGAATCTGCTCCTCCTGTGTAATTTCGGATTCGGAATTCTCCGCATTGGAATTTCCTGCAACCGGCGCCTGATCTTTTGCTTCCTCTGCAAAATATTCATCCTGCCCCTGCATGTCCACATATGGTTTCTGTTCCTGTCCGTTTCCTCTTCGAATCGTAACGATGCCTGCTGCGGCAACCATAGTCAGCAGGCCCAGCACCAACATGACCAGGAATAATTTATCCCGGAACATCTGATTCATTTTTTCTTTCACCGTTTATCACCTCGGTAGTAGTTTTGCCAAAGTACTTTTTCTTATTCAGTCACCAGTGAAATATTTTTGTAATAATAGTTCAAAATGTCGGAATAGCTCCATCCTTCCTCTGCCATGGCCTGGGCACCATTCTGACTGAGGCCGTAACCGTGGCCGCAGCCTTTCACTGTAACCTTGATCTTCCCTGATGTTCTGGTGTCGATGGTAAAACAGGTGGATGGCAGATCCAGCGCGTACTGGACATCATCCCCGGTGTAGGTGCGCGGACCGATCTTGATCTGCAGCACATATCCGGCATCGTCCCGCTTTACAATCTGGATATCGGAAGAAAGGCGCTCTGGATCGAGAGATGGGGCGTCACTGAAATTTTTGATGCGCTGCGCAAATTCCGATGAACGGAAGGATACTTCCGACTCGCTTCCCACGACATCCCATTTACTCTCCACCGACTGCAGATACGGATAATCTGCCTCCCCGGTCCGTGTCCGTCCGGCGCTCCGCTCATGAAATAATGGCAGAATATAACGTTCCTCATATTTCATAACCACTCCTGCCGTGGCTTCTGCCGCCTGCCTGCATTGCTCCAGGCGTTTTGCCAGTTCCTCCTTCTGATGCACGGTCAGTGTATTCCCTGCCCGAGCAGTATCATCTCCCAGATAATCGAGATCCAGCTCCTCTTCCTGTATTTCCTCCCGATCGCCCATCTGACGGTATATGTAGGTGCGGGCAATGACTGCCTGGCACTTCAGCGCTTCCATCCCCATTTCCGGACCGATCTGGCAGACCATAACGCCCGGAAGATAATCTTCCACCGAAAGATAGGTGCGGACACCGTAGCGTTCCAGAATGATGCGACGGGAATATGCCTCTCCATCCCCCTGATCCACACTGTGAGAATTCCCATTCCATCCCGCTGTTTCTTCTGAACCTTTCTGATTATTTTCGTAAACCACACTTTCAGAAATCACGTTCTGATTTTCCTCTTCCATCTTCCACCCGGCCTGTCCCGCCGCATGCATACAGAGAAGTGAAAACATCCAGGAGGCCACAAACACCACTGCAGCCACGATCCCGATTTTGCGCATAAAAAATCCCTCCGTCAGTTTAATCTACGGAGGGATTTCTAATTTTATTCCTGAAATTTTCTACGCATGAACCACGGGCTTTTTCTGGGCCTGCATGCGTTTTATTCCGTCAGGCTATTACAGTTCAACCTTCACCTTATCCAGATGCCAGATATCTTTCACGTACTCCTCGATGGTACGGTCAGAGCTGAACTTACCGCTGCATGCGGTGTTGAGCATAGCTGCCTTTGCCCACCACTGCTCGTCACGGTATGCTTCATCTACACGCTTCTGCGCATCTGCATACATCCGGAAATCCTTCAGGATAAAGTAGGTGTCAGCGCGGTCACTGCTTAAAGTGTTCAGCAGGGAGTTATAGATATCGCGGAACAGTTCCGGATCATATGGTGCATAGTAGCCGTTAATAAGCTGCATCAGCACACGGCGGATATCCTGGTCATTGTTGAAGATCTGCATTGGATCATAGCTGTGGTCATGCTCCATGCGGATGATATCATCAGAGGACGTACCGAAGATGAACGCATTTTCTGCGCCAACCTCTTCTACGATCTCCACGTTTGCACCGTCCATGGTTCCCACAGTAAGGGCGCCGTTTAACATGAACTTCATATTTCCGGTACCGGATGCCTCTTTACTTGCGGTAGAGATCTGCTCGCTGACATCGGCTGCAGCGAAGATGATCTCTGCATTGGATACACGGTAGTCTTCAATGAAAACAACCTTCAATTTTCCGTTAATAGACTTATCGTTGTTGATCACATCTGCAACGGAATTAATCAGCTTGATCGTCAGTTTTGCGCGCTTATATCCTGCTGCTGCCTTAGCACCGAAGATGAAGGTTCTAGGAACCATATCCAGGTTCGGATTGTCTTTCAGCTGGTTGTACAGATACATCACATGCAGAATGTTCATAAGCTGACGTTTGTACTCGTGCAGTCTCTTAACCTGAACATCGAAAATGGAACGTGGATCCACATCAATGCCGTTGTGCTCCTTGATGTATTTTGCCAGACGCACCTTATTCTGATATTTGATATTCATGAATTCGTGCTGGCACTTCTCATCATCCACATACAACTTTAACTTGCTGATAGCGGAAAGGTCTGTAATCCACTCGTCACCGATCTTGTCCGTGATCCAGTCTGCCAGAAGCGGGTTTGCGTGAAGCAGGAAACGTCTCTGGGTAATGCCGTTGGTCTTATTATTGAACTTCTGCGGCATCATCTCATAAAAGTCTTTTAACTCCTGCTTCTCCAGGATCTCGGTATGCAGTCTTGCTACACCGTTCACAGAGAAACTACCCGCGATCGCCATGTGTGCCATCTTGACCTGACCATCATAGATGATAGCCATCTTCGCAATCTTTTCCTGGTTTCCCGGGTATTTCTTCTGGATTTCAAGGAGGAAGCGGCGGTTGATCTCCTCTACAATCTGGTAGATACGCGGAAGCAGTCTGGAGAACAGCTCGATCGGCCATTTTTCAAGGGCCTCGGCCATGATGGTATGGTTGGTGTAAGCGCAGGTCTTTGTTGTGACATCCCATGCCTCTTCCCAGGTTAAGTTATAGTCATCCAGAAGGATTCTCATGAGTTCTGCAACAGCTACGGTCGGATGGGTATCATTTAACTGGAATACGTTCTTCTCATAGAACTTGCGGATATCTTCATGCTTCTCCATGTATTTGCTTACAGCACGCTGTACACTTGCGGAAATGAAGAAGTACTGCTGTTTTAAGCGCAGCTCCTTGCCGGCATAGTGATTATCATTTGGATAAAGCACATCACAGATGGTCTTGGCCAGGTTTTCCTGCTCCACAGCCTTCTGATAATCACCTTTATCGAAGGAATCCAGGTTGAAGGTGTTGATCGGCTGTGCATCCCAGATCCGCAGCGTATTGACAACATTGTTGCCATAGCCTACGATCGGCAGGTCATACGGAACAGCCATAACAGACTGATAGCCCTCCTGAACGAAATGTTCTCTTCCGTTCTCCCAGACAGTGCGCACATAACCGCCGAATTTGACCTCGGTTGCGTACTCGGAGCGGCGTACCTCAAAGGGGTTGCCGTCCTTTAACCAGTTATCCGGCACCTCGACCTGATAACCGTTTTCAATTTTCTGTTTGAACATACCATAGTGGTAACGGATGCCGCAGCCGTATGCCGGGTATCCGAGAGTTGCAAGGGAATCCAGGAAGCATGCTGCAAGACGTCCCAGACCACCGTTTCCCAGAGCCGCATCCGGCTCCTGGTCCTCAATCACGTTTAAGTCGAAGCCAAGCTCATCGAGAGCCTCACGGACTTCCTGTCTTGCACGGATATTGATGATATTGTTGCCCAGCGCGCGCCCCATTAAGAACTCCATGGAAAGATAGTAAACGGTCTTTACATCCTTCTTTTCGTATTCCTTGTGGGTTGCGATCCACTCGTCAATAATGACATCTTTAACCGCATAGGCTACTGCCTGGAACACCTGATTCGGGGTAGCCTCATCAATGGTGCGGCGATACAGATTTTTAACATTATCAACCACGCTCTTCTTAAATATTTCTTTGTCAAACCCTTTGTTTGCCATAACTGCCATACTGGATCTCCTCTCCTCAGTTACAGTCTGCCGGAAAGGCCCCTCTGCGGGGCCCGGGCACATGCTATGCATGTGCTATTTCTGGCAGCTGTCATCTGTTGCTTTTTCAACACCCAACATTCCGGTCTCACCGTTAATATTCCACTCTTTTGCGTATCCACCCATCTGTCCAAGGAAAATGTGATCGGCAAGTACTTCACCTTTCATGGTGTCTGCATATTTCTTAAAGATATCAGCAATCTTGTCATTGTTATCCTGATATACATTAATATGATCGGTAACCTCAAATCCTGCTTCTTTTCGCATGGTCTGGATCTTACTTACCAGCTCACGGACAAAACCTTCTTCCAGAAGTTCCGGAGTCAGGTGAGTGTCCAGGGCTACCGTTACGTAATTATCCCCCTCTGATACATAGCCCTCGGTCTGAGCCATCTCGATCAACAGATCATCTTCGGTCAGCACTACCAGTTCGCCGCCGAAATCAAACTTCAGTGCCCCATCTGCCTTCAGGGTGTCCATAGCGGCATTGCCGTCGATCTCAGACAGAGCCTTGCGGATGTTGCCAAGCTGCTTGCCGTACTTCGGTCCGACGGTCTTAAGCTGCGGCTTGAAGCTGTAGGATGTGAAGTTTCTGACATCGTCTACGAATTCTACGCTCTTGACATTTAACTCATCCTCAATGATCTCTACATAGAAGTCGGACAGCTTGTTCTCTGCCTTGACATACATCTTGCCAATCGGCTGACGGTTCTTAATGTTTGCGGTATTTCTTGCTGCTCGGCCGAATACAACAATCTTTAAGACCTCATCCATATCGGACTCCAGCTGCTTGTCGATCATTGTTTCATCCACTGCCGGGAAATCACACAGATGGATGCTCTCCGGAGCGGTCTTGTCGATGCTTCTGACCAGATTCTGGTAGATATCCTCAGTCATGAACGGGATCATCGGAGCCGCTGCCTTGGCTACCGTTACCAGTGCAGTGTACAGTGCCATATAGGCATTGATCTTATCCTGCTCCATGCCCTTTGCCCAGAAACGCTCACGGCTTCTTCTTACATACCAGTTACTCATGTCATCTACGAAATCCTGAAGTGCTCTTGCAGCCTCCGGGATGCGGTAGTTTGCCAGGTTGTCATCCACGTCTTTCACCATGGAGTTTAACTTGGACAGAAGCCATTTATCCATAACCGGAAGTTTGTCGTACTCCAGAGTATACTTGGTTGGATCGAAATTATCAATATTGGCGTACAGCACGAAGAACGCATAGGTGTTCCACAGAGTACCCATGAACTTTCTCTGGCCTTCCTGTACGGCTTTGCCATGGAAACGGTTTGGCAGCCACGGTGCGCTGTTGATGTAGAAGTACCAGCGAATAGCGTCTGCACCGTAGGTTTCCAGAGCGTCGAACGGATCGACTGCGTTGCCCTTGGATTTACTCATTTTCTGGCCGTTCTCATCCTGTACATGGCCCAGAACGATAACGTTCTTGTACGGAGCTTTGTTGAAGATCAGGGTAGAGATTGCCAGCAGGGAATAGAACCATCCACGTGTCTGGTCTACTGCCTCGGAGATGAAATCTGCCGGAAACTGCTTCTCAAAGAGTTCCTTATTCTCAAACGGATAATGATGCTGTGCGAACGGCATGGAACCGGAATCGAACCAGCAGTCGATTACCTCCGGTACACGATGCATCTGCTTACCACACTGCGGACAGGTGATGGTGACATCATCGATGAACGGACGATGCAGCTCTACATCGCCATTAGCCTCTTCATCCATCTCTTTTGCATATTTCTTTACAACATCCGCATAGTTCGGGCTCATGGACTTCAACTCTGCCTGGCTTCCGATGGAATGCTGACAGCCACACTCACACTCCCAGATATTAAGCGGGGTGCCCCAGTAACGGTTACGGCTTACGCCCCAGTCCTGAACGTTCTCCAGCCAGTCACCGAAGCGTCCCTTGCCGATGCTCTCTGGAATCCAGTTGATGGTATTGTTGTTGCGGATCAGGTCATCCTTCACAGCAGTCATCTTGATAAACCAGGACTCTCTTGCGTAGTAAATGAGCGGGGTATCACATCTCCAGCAGTGCGGATAGCTGTGCTCAAAATTCGGTGCTGAGAATAACAGGCCCTTCTCATCCAGTGCCTTTAATACCAGCGGATCCGCCTTCTTCACAAATACGCCTTCCCATGGAGTCTCTTTGGTCATTTCACCCTTTGCGTCTACTAACTGCACAAACGGAAGGTCATACTTTCTTCCGACCTTGGAGTCGTCCTCACCGAATGCCGGGGCAATGTGTACCACACCGGTACCATCGGTCAGCGTTACGTAGGTATCGCAGACAACGTAGAATGCTTTCTTTTTCTGCTTCTCACAGATTGCTGTTGCACAGTCAAACAGCGGCTCGTACTCTTTGTACTCCAGATCTTTGCCTTTGTATCTCTCCAGTACAGTATACTCACCTTCCAGGACAGTATCACAAAGTGCTTCTGCCAGGTAATAGGTGTAATCACCGTTCTTTACCTTAACGTAGGTCTCGTTCGGGTTTACGCAGAGTGCCACATTGGACGGCAGGGTCCACGGAGTAGTGGTCCATGCCAGGATGTAAGCATCCTCACCCTTAACTTTAAAGCGTGCGATCGCGGAACGCTCTTTGACATCTTTATAGCCCTGAGCTACCTCATGGGAGGAAAGCGGGGTGCCGCAGCGCGGGCAGTAAGGAACGATCTTGAATCCTTTGTACAGAAGTCCCTTCTCCCAGATCTGTTTTAATGCCCACCACTCAGACTCAATGAAGTCATTGTGATAGGTAACATACGGATTGTCCATATCTGCCCAGAAGCCAACGGTGCCGGAAAATTTCTCCCACATGCCTTTGTATTTCCAGACACTCTCTTTACAGTGCTCGATGAACGGCTCAAGGCCATACTGCTCGATCTGCTCCTTGCCATCCAGGCCAAGCATCTTCTCTACTTCCAGCTCAACCGGGAGTCCGTGGGTATCCCAGCCTGCCTTACGCGGAACCATGCAGCCTTTCATGGTGCGGTAACGCGGGATCATATCTTTGATAACACGGGTCAGTACGTGGCCGATATGAGGCTTGCCGTTTGCGGTAGGCGGGCCATCGTAGAAGGTGTAGGTCGGACCCTCTTTGCGGGAATCCATACTTTTCTGGAAGATGTGCTCATCATCCCAGAACTTTTCAATTTTTTTCTCTCGCTCTACAAAATTCATATTTGTAGGTACTTTCTCATACATGCTTTTCTTTGCCTCCAATCTTTGACGCATGCAGCGGGAATCCTGTGTAACATTTCATAGGAAAACTTCCTATAAATAAAAAAAGCCGCTCCCTGCAAACAGGAAACGACACTTCTTGCCACTTTTGACCACCTATTACTGCATACAAACATATGAGTTCCGGTTAACGGCGGAATACCGGCTGGACTTACTGCGATTATAAAAATCGGTTCGGCCTGCGGCTCAGGAGTGATTTTCGACTGCTGCCTTACTTGCACCGGGCTTCCACCACCCCCGGCTCGCTCCTGCATTCCGCCTATTTGCACGTTCTGCTCTTACGTTCTTTGCAGCGCTACTGTCTCCGTCATAGCCTTTTTGATATTACATTCTTTTTCATTATATTAATATGACTGAGAATTGTCAAGGTTTCTGCCATCACTCCATTTGTTAAATTCATGTCAAATACATTGTTTTTTGTGAAAACCGATGGTATACTACTATTGTTTTACACAAATTTAACGAAAATTCCAGAACCAGAAGGAGAACCGGCATGAGTGAACGTAACCTTACCCTGCTCACAGACTTTTACGAGCTGACTATGATGCAGGGCTATTTTAAAGAAAAAGATGCAAATGAAACTGTTATTTTCGACGCATTTTACAGAAATAACCCTGTAGGCTCCGGCTATTCGATCTGTGCTGGCTTAGACCAGGTGATCGACTACGTAAAGAACCTGCACTTTGATGAAGATGACGTTGACTATTTACGTACCACCGGTATGTTTGAGGAAGATTTCCTCGACTATCTCCGCCATTTCCATTTTAGCGGCGATATTTATGCCATTCCGGAAGGAAGCGTCGTATTCCCAAGGGAACCGCTTGTAAAGATCATTGCTCCGATCATGGAGGCTCAGCTTATTGAAACCGCTCTCTTAAACATCATCAACCACCAGTCCCTGATTGCTACCAAGGCAGCACGCGTGGTCTACGCAGCCCAGGGTGATGGTGTCATGGAATTTGGCCTGCGCCGCGCACAGGGGCCGGATGCCGGCATCTATGGTGCCCGCGCTGCCATGATTGCCGGATGCATCGGCACCTCCAATGTTCTCTGCGGCAAGATGTTTGATGTTCCGGTCAAAGGCACCCACGCTCACAGCTGGATCATGAGCTTCCCGGATGAACTGACCGCATTCCGTACTTACGCAAAGCTGTATCCGAGCGCCTGCATTCTTCTGGTCGACACTTACGATACTTTAAATTCCGGCATTCCAAACGCCATCAAGGTATTTAAGGAAATGCGCGAGGCCGGCATTCCGCTCACCTTCTACGGAATCCGCTTAGACAGCGGCGATCTAGCTTACCTGTCAAAGAAAGCCAAGAAAATGTTAGACGCAGCCGGATTCCCGGATGCGGTCATCTCCGCTTCCAATGATCTGGATGAGACCCTGATCTCCTCCCTGAAACTGCAGGGCGCAGCCATCAACTCCTGGGGTGTCGGCACCAACCTGATCACATCCAAAGACTGCCCGTCCTTCGGCGGTGTGTACAAGCTGGCTGCGATTCAGGATAAGGCAACCGGAACATTCATTCCTAAGATCAAGCTGTCCGAGAATGCTGAGAAGATCACCAACCCGGGCAACAAGACTATTCGCCGTATCTATGACAAGGAAAATGGAAAGATCATCGCAGACCTGATCTGCCTGGTCGATGAAGAGTACGACACCGATCAGCCGCTCCTGCTCTTCGATCCGAAGGAAACCTGGAAAAAGACCCTTCTTGCTCCCGGCACCTACACCATGCGCGAAATGATGATTCCGGTATTCTTAAAAGGAAAATGTGTATATGAATCCCCGAAGGTGATGGATATCCAGAAATACTGCAAGAGCGAGCTTGCAACACTTTGGGAAGAATCCCTGCGACTGGAATATCCGCACCGGGTACACGTAGATCTGTCTAAGCCGCTGTGGGATATGAAAAACGAATTACTGGACAGCTATCACTATCACAAATAACAATATAATGAATAATCAATAGAGTCCGAAGGTTCGGTCAGACCATACAGAATAAGCAGATGCTGTGAAATTTTGTACTTCATTCGGTCTGGCGCTATGCTCGCTCATGAATCTGCGAACGCGTCACTGGCGCGTTCTTGATATGCAATGCAAGAAAATTCCAACGCATCTGCTTATTCTGTATGGTCTGACCGAACCTTCTACTGTACTGGTTATTCTACGATATTAATAAATGCAACCAGAACGTTACTGACGAAAGCCTGTAAATCTGGCTTTTATCTAATAGTAGCGTTCTGGCTGCGTTTTCTTTTTGTGGCAGAGTTAATATGGGCTGTAGCCGCTATTTTTCATAGCGAAGCCAATACAGCAGGAAGTGAATGAGACCACCTTCCGGGATTTTCAGCATATCAGGTGTTTGCATCTTGAGCACGCACGTCCGAATGTGGCGGATGTTAATCCGACACAGGTGAACGCGTGTTAGCGAGAGCAAGCAAACAACGATATGTGAAAATAGAGGAAGGCGGTCTCTTTCACTTCCGGACCTTTATTCAGCTTTGTAACTCAAATTTTTATTGTGCGGTATCCCTCTCCGTGAGATCTTTCTGTATCGTCTCCAGATAATGCACCAGGATATCCCGGCTGGCGCGGATCTGATAGGTTTTGTCGATTTCGTCGTAGGTGAAGCTTTTGCGTCCGCCTGCTTCCATGCGTTTCCAGAACTTTTCCAGATCTCGGAAGGGGATGTAGTACATCTCATCCAGCGCGGTGAAATGCAGGATGATAAAGGCAATGCCGCCCTGCTCCTCGAATTCCTTCATAAACCGGATCTGGTGTTCGTGGACGTTCTGAAGCGGAAATGTCTTTACTGCACATTCCTTTGCGTCAAAGCAGACCGGGATACCCTGTACGGCACCGATATAGTCCACTGTACTTTTCTGATCAAAGTAGGCCAGGGTGATATGGCGGGTGGACTTTTCGATGGTGATGGGAGTGATGGGGGTCGGGATTTTCTGAATCAGGGCCAGCTTTTTCTCCCGGTAAATCTCATTGGTGTGGTTGATCATGTCCTCCAGCGTGGAACCGCGCAGTCCCCGGCTTTTCCAGGTACCCATATCAGCGCACTCCCTCCGGCAGACTGCCGAGAACTCTGGTAAACTCCCCCGGCAGCGGAGCTGTAAAGCTTTTTCCGCTCAAATGCGCCAGCGGCTCTTCCATCTGCGGGAATACCAGCTTCCAGGAATGGAGCATCTGGGAATGAATATGGTACTGGCGTTTTGCCTCCTCATTGACCTTCGGATTGCCGTACTTCATATCTCCCACGATCGGATGACCGATGGATGCCAGATGGGCGCGGATCTGATGGGTACGCCCGGTGATCAGCGTTACTTTGAGAAGCGTATAGGAACCCGTCTCCATCAGTGGCTCATATTCCGTGCAGATGGGCGCACTGTCCGGAAGTTCTCTCTGGCTGATGGTTACCTGGTTTGTCTTTTCATCCTTCTTTAAGAATCCCTCGATTCGCTTCTTCTCCCGCACAGAACCGGAAACCACACAGAGATAATACTTATGCAGGGAGCGGTCTTTGAACATGGCGGAGAGCTTCTGCAGGCCCGCCAGGGAGCATCCCGCTGCCACCAGGCCGCTGGTGTTGCGGTCCAGGCGGTTACATACGGAGGGACGGAAGCTTCGCAGATCTTCCTTTGTCAGCTTTCCGGAATCCAGCAGATGGTCGATCAGGTATTCCACCAGAGACTCATCCTGTTCTTTTGCCTTCTGGGACAGCATGCCGGACGGCTTATTGATCAGGACTACATGCTCATCCTCATAAATAATATGAAGCTTTGTCTTTTTTACCTTCTGAACCTTTACTTCCGAGAATTTCTCTATGGTTTCATCTGCCAGAAACAACTTGATTTCATCGCCCTCGGCAAGCTTTTCGGAACCATCACATTTCTTACCGTTCAGCACAATGTTTTTTTTGCGCATCATCTTGTAAAGAAATCCCTTCCCGGCCAGATTCAGATATTTCGCCAGCAGCTTATCCAGGCGCTGTCCGGCTTCATTTTTATTTACCATTATGGATCTCATGGAAAAGGCCCTCCTTTGTATTTACTTACATGGACAGATTTTTCATCAGCGCTGCTGCATAAGCCACCACACCGTCATCCTCGTATTCGGAAGCTGGTTTTAAGCTGTCGAGTCTGCGGAAGAATGCATGGGGATCCCGGATCAGTTTCACATTGGGATCCAGCTTGTTTGCTTGAAACAGCGCGTTAACCGCTTTCTCTGCTTTGGAAAGATCCGTTTTTTCATTGCTGCAGAAAGCAAAGACCCCGTTCGGGTGCACAGCCACAGCGTCTAACGGAAGGATCTGTTCCTTTGTGGTGACAATGAGATCATACAGCATGGTGCATTTTCCCTCGTAGGCACGCGCTTTCTCGTAGAAGGCACGCTCAGATGTGCGGTACTTTAAGGATGCAAGAAGCGGGGATGCCAGGTTCGCCATGGGTAGCACAGTTAAAATAGCCATAACGGTCAGGATATTTTTTGCAGCCTGTTCGGATGCCAGCTGTCTCGCGATCAGCTGCGCAATAATGGCAACCGCAAACAGGCCGGTCAGAAGTGCCCGGGATTTTTTATGCTGATCCCGGTATCCGTACTGTCCTTTTCTGATTTTCATACTTGTTTATCTCCTCTTTATTGCTGTAAAATTCCTGATCTATTCCGAAAACAGCAGGGAAAGAATTACATCATGCGGTAATATCTTTGCCAGCACGAAGAAGGCTTTCATGAAAAACCCATATACAGACACGGTTTTTCCCATCATGCTGTCGCGCAGTGCCTTTTTCACTACCTTTTTGGGATCTGCCATGACCAGACGCTTGTAAAGCGGAATCTCACCTGTAGTCTCGGCAATGTCAAAAAATTCCGTTTTGACAGGACCCGGGCAGACTGCCGTTACACAGATCTGTCGTGGTTTCAGCTCCATAGCCAGAGCACGGCTGTAGCTCAGCACAAAAGCCTTTGTGGCTGCATATACGGCAAACCGCGGCTGCGGCAGAAAGGCAGCTGCGGAGGCAAACTGCAGAATGCGGCTGTTTTTTGACATATAAGGAAGCACCAAACGCGTGACTGCAGTCAGCGCCCGGCAGTTTACATCGATCATGCCCGTTTCTTCATCCAGCTGCAGATCCTCCGTACAGCCGATTTTTCCGAATCCGGCTCCATTTACCAGGATCTTTACCTCCGGATCTTCCCATTCCAGCTTTTCCTCCAGTTCTGCGAAAGCCAGCTCCTCCTGAAGATCCAGTTCCAGTACTCTTAACGGAACCGGTACTTTCCCTGCCAGCTTATCCAGCCGTCGGCCCCTTCTTGCAATCACCCAGATTTCCTCAAGCCCGGCAAAACGATCGGCAAGCTGGATCACGCATTCCCGTCCCATACCGGATGATGCGCCTGTCACTATGGCAATTTTTTTCTTCCCTGTTCTCATCATGCACTCTCCCGAGATTCAAGTCTGTTTTACGTTTATTTTTTCTTATGAACATTCCGGATCGGTTTTTTCTTTGCTGGTCTTGAAGCTTCTGATTTGCCTGTTCCGACTGGCTTTCCTGCATTGCGGAATGCTGCTGCACCGTTTCCGGCCACTTTTTTTCCTACAGGAGAAGCAGCGCCTGACTTCTGTCCCTGGCGGGATCCGTTTGGTGCCCAGGACATCTCCCTCGGACGGATCAGGCATTTTTTATCGAACCCGATCAGATCCGTGCGTCCGGCCTTGATCAGGGCTTCTTTGACCAGATCATAGTTTTTCGGATTCCGGTACTGGATCAAGGCGCGCTGCATCGCCTTTTCATGGGGATTATGCGGCGTATAAACCTCTTCCATGGTACGAGGGTCCAGTCCGGTGTAATACATACAGGTAGACAGCGTGGACGGAGTCGGATAGAAATCCTGTACCTGCTCCGGCATATAACCAAGATCACGCAGGTATTCCGCCAGTTCTACGGCTTCCTTTAAGGTAGAGCCCGGATGGGAGGACATCAGATACGGAACAAGGTACTGCTCTTTTCCGATCTTTTTGTTCATCTCCTTATATTCTCTGACAAACTGCATATAGACCGAATTCTGTGGTTTTCCCATACGCTTTAATACCGCATCGGCCACATGCTCCGGTGCAACCTTCAGCTGCCCGCTGACATGGTACTCACAGAGCTCCCTTAAGAATGCACGGTTTTTATCAGCCAGCACATAGTCGAAACGGATACCGGAACGGATAAATACCTTCTTTACCTTAGGAATAGACCGCAGCTTGCGCAGCAGGGAAATGTAATCACTGTGATCAGCACGGATATTCTTACATGGCTCCGGGAACAGGCACTGACGGTTCGGGCAGGCGCCCTTGGTCAGCTGCTTTTCGCAGGCCGGAAAACGGAAATTGGCAGTCGGGCCGCCTACATCGTGGATATAACCCTTAAAATCGGGCTCCTCCGTCAAAAGCTTCGCTTCTTCCACCAGAGACTCATGGCTTCTTGCCTGAATAATGCGGCCCTGATGGAAGGTCAGCGCACAGAAGCTGCAGGCTCCAAAGCAGCCACGGTTGCTGATCAGGCTGAATTTGATTTCCCGGATGGCCGGAATACCGCCATCTGCTTCGTAACACGGATGGTAATTTCTCATGTAAGGAAGCGCATAGACCTCATCCATCTCTTCCTGGGTCAGCGGCTTGGCCGGCGGATTCTGAACCACGAATTCTTTTCCGTAATACGGCTCAACCAGTCGCTTCCCAAGCACCGGATCGGTATTGCTGTACTGGACAAAGAAGCTCTTTGCATAAACTCTTTTATCGTCTTTCAGCTCCTGGTAGTCCGGCAGCATCTCATAATCATATACAATATCCAGATTTCTGGTTTTAAACACAGTTCCGTCAATAAATGTGATATCTTTGATATCAATTCCGCTGTTTAAGGCATCGGCAATCTCAACGATGGAATGCTCTCCCATTCCATAGGAAATCAGGTCTGCCTGGGAATCCAGAAGGATGGAACGTTTCAGCTTGTTGGACCAGTAATCATAATGTGCCAGACGGCGCAGGCTGGCTTCAATGCCTCCGATGATGATGGCGGCATCCTTGTACACAGAACGGATCAGATTGCAGTAGACAACCGTTGCGTAATCCGGACGTTTGCCCATCACGCCGCCAGGTGTATAGGAATCCTGCTGTCTGCGCTTCTTGGAAACAGAATAATGGTTTACCATGGAATCCATGTTTCCGGCCGATACCAGAAATCCTAGACGCGGTTTTCCTAAGATTTGGATGCTTTCCGGATCTTTCCAGTCCGGCTGGGCAATGATGCCCACTTTGTAGCCGCGGGCTTCCAGAAGACGGCTGATGATGGCCGGGCCAAAGGATGGATGATCGACATAGGCATCACCCGACACGTAGACAAAATCACACGCATCCCAGCCGCGCCGATCCATATCTTCCCGGCAGACCGGCAAATAATCATGTATCATAATCTTCGATTCTCCTTATTCTGTATCAAACAGTTCGTTGTAATCATCAATGTAAAAATCGGCAAGTTCCATCTTTTCTTCACGCATTCCGGTGGAAAATGCGTCCTCCACGCCACAGACTCTCATACCGGCCCGCTTGCCTGCCAGGATCCCGGCGGGGACATCCTCGAATACCATGCAGCGGGACGGTTCTGCCTGGAGACGCCTTGCGACTTCCAGATAAATATCCGGCGCCGGTTTTCCGGCTGCCACCTCACACGCGGTTGCGATGACCTGAAAAAAGGGACGGATCTGCAAGGATTCAAGCACAACGTCTACCATATCACGGCCGTTGCTGGTGGCAATGCCTGCTTTTTTGCCGGTTTGCTCCAGATACTGCAAAAGGCGCAAGGCCCCAGGCTTTAAGGGAACTTCATTCCGATATTTTTCAATGCTCATCCGGATCCAGTCTGCTTTGATCGCATTGATGGAATCCGGGATCTGAAAACGGTGCTTGAAATACTCTGCCGTTTCCGAAAAGCTCATACCCTCAATGATCTTCTGAAGATCCGGCGGACAGCTGAGGCCAAAACGGCCCAGATATTCGATATCGATTTCCTTCCACATCCACATGGAGTCTACCAGTGTTCCATCTAAATCAAATAATACGGCATCAGAAGCCTGCAAAGCCGCTCTGGCAGCCTTTCCTGAGCTGTAGTTTTTGTTCTGTGTTATATTCTGATTCATAAACGGGTTCCTTTGTTTTCTATCATTCATTGCGGCAAAGCAGCAAATGCTATTTTCCAAGCAGATCCAGCTCCTCCTGCGTCAGCATACGGTACTCACCTGGCCTTAGCTTCGGATCCAGCTTCAGACTTCCCATGGACAGTCGCTTTAAAAATACCACTTGGCAGCCAAGTGCCTCAAACATGCGTTTTACCTGGTGAAACTTTCCTTCCTGAATAGTCAGCAGGATTTCTGCACCTTCAGGTCTGTCTGCTGCTGTGGCATCCTGGAAAGTTTCTGATGCCTTTGTGCACGTTTCATCATTCCATTGCTTTAAAATCTCCAGTTTTCCAGGCATAACCGGGGTACCATCCGTTAATGTCAGTCCGGCTGCCATCTGCTCCACTGCCGTTTCCGGCAATGCGCCTTCGATCCGGGCAAAATAAACTTTATCGACATGTTTGCCCGGCGCCAGAAGCCGGTGGGTCAGATCTCCGTCATTCGTCAGGAGTAACAGTCCTTCGGTATCAATATCCAGACGTCCGACCGGAAACAGATCGCTGCGGTTTTCGCCGCTTAAAAGATCAATAACTGTCTTATGGCGTTTATCCTCTGTAGCGGAAATGACTCCCTGGGGTTTGTAAAGCATGATATATTCCATAGCCCGGTAGCTGACCGGCTGACTGTCAAAGGTCACCTCGTCGGTTTCCGGGTCAATCTTTCGCTCTGTTTTCTTCTCCGGCACACCATTTACCTGAATACGGCCTTTTTTCGCCGCGTCCTTGATCTGGGTTCGGCTGCCTTTGTTCATCTCGACCAGATACTTGTCGAGTCTTATTAATTTTGCCATTACTGCCACCGCCATCCTGGATAATATTTATTTTTAAAATTGCTTCCGGTATATTTGGCCCAGCCAAGTGGATAACCATCCACCCCGATCAGCACCCAGCCTTTTTTAAGACCGGATGCCTCCTCCGGCGTTGGAAACACAGTTTCGCCTTTCAGATAGCGGATCGTCCGGTCATCCTCTGCAGGCAAGGATACGGTCTGGGAAAACTCCTTCATCGGAAGTGCCATGGCAGCCGCCTGAGACGGTTCAAACCGGTTCTTCTTCCACTCACCAAGGAGCAGGCCGGTTCGCAGATAGCGCAGATTCCAGCTTCGGTCAAAACACTTTGGCAGGTAATAGACCATGCCATCCCGTACCATGATGCGGCTGTGATCGAGAGCCTGTGTCAGCATAGCTTCCCACTGGCCGAAATCACTCTCCTGTTCCAGACGATGCACCTGTGCAGAATCCTTTCCGGATGCAGCCCCCGATCCGTTGTCAGAGCCGATATTGCCTGACAATTTGCCTCCGTCCGGGGCCTGTGCGTCTTTTTTCCGAAGAAGCGCAAGAAAATGACCCTCTCCCTCGATCTTATGCGGAAACAGGCGGATAACCTGCATGCCGTCAAAACCGCCGCAGGCACCTTCCCAGGGCTCGATCGGAACCAGTTCCAGATCCGGCTCTTCTTCCAGGATCCACTGAATGGTGTCTTCATCTTCCAGCTTCGCAAAGGTGCAGGTAGAATAAAGCAGCATGCCGCCTGGCTTTAACATCGCTGCAGCAGATTTTAAGATCTGGCGCTGAATCGGTGCGTAATATTCCGGCCCGCGCTCCAGCCAGCTCTTGATGAGATCCGGGTCTTTCCGGAACATGCCTTCCCCGGAACAGGGGGCATCCACCAGGATTTTATCGAAATACGGGCCAAATACGGAGGCCAGCTTTTCCGGTGTCTCACTGGTAACGCAGATATTCGGAATTCCAAACAGCTCCAGATTTTTCAGCAGCGCCTTGGCCCGGGAGTTGCTGATATCATTGGAAACCAGCAGTCCCTCTCCCTGAAGCCTTGCTCCAAGCTCTGTGCTTTTGCCTCCAGGTGCAGCGCAAAGATCCAGTACTTTATCATCCGGACAGACCGGTAAAACAGCCGCAGGTGCCATGGCACTTGGTTCCTGAAGATAATAAAGACCTGCATAATAATAAGGATGGCGGGATGCCTTTGCATCCTCTCCGATATAATAACCGTTTTTGGTCCACGCCACCCGTCGCAGAGTAAATGGCGACAGCATACCTTCCCATTCGTCAGTATGTGTTTTCAATGTATTAAAGCGAAGTCCGGCAAGCGGCTTTTTATCATAGCTTTCCAGCCATGCATCGTAATCTGTTCCTAACAGCAGCTTCATCTGCTCCAGGAATGTCTCTGGTAACTGCATAAATATCCTTCCTCTGTATTCTGGCATAATTAAGTTCAGTATAGCATAATTTAGTGCAAGTGAAAACCGGTTTCTAAGGAGGCTGCTTTGTCTGCGATTTCTCCCGGTGCTCCGGCCTTTATCCTCTTATTTTTTTTGCTGCTGGCATTCCCCGGCCAGGCGATCCAGGGAGCCTCCGATGGGCTTTTGCTCTGGTTTCACACCGTATTGCCGACCCTCGCTCCTGCCATGATCTGTACCCGCCTGATCCTGCTTAGCGGTGGAGATCACCTTCTGATGAAGCCGGTCCGTCCACTCTTTCAAAAGCTCTTTTCCTTGAGTGAAACCGGTTCCTTTATCCTTCTGTCCGGAATGCTATGTGGATATCCGCTGGGAGCGGCCCTGTGTTCCCAGGCAATGAGGGATGGACGGATAAGCACCCGGGAGGCGGCGTACCTGCTTGCTTTCTGCAGCTTTCCGAGCCCCATGTTCCTGGCCGGTTACATTCCCGGACAATTTCCCGGCAGGTTTCCACTCCCGCTTCTTTTTCTTTCAGTCTATGCTCCGGTGCTGATACTGTCCCGGCTTGCAAGGCATAATAGCCATCCAGACATTTCCCGGGAGTCCGGGCAGCCGAAAGCAGTACAGACCATACAAGCTTTCCAAATACAAGAGCATGCCAGATCTGCGTCTGAGGACAGTCTGAATGGAATTCTCTATGAGGTATGCGACGTTATGGTATTGATCGGCAGTTATCTGATGCTTTTTTCTGTTCTCGCGCGGTTCTTAAGCAGCGCCGCATGGATTCCGCAGCCCGTCACGGCACTCCTTTGCGCAGTTTTTGAAATGACGACCGGCATCCGTCAGATCTGCCTGACATTTCCTCCTGCACTTTGCCTGCCGGCCTGTGCGGCCTGTGCTGCATTCGGGGGAATTTCCGGGATATTTCAGACCCACAGTGTCATCGCATACGATTCCCTGTTCTCGCAGGGCAGAAAAAATGCCGGATTTGACATCCGGCATTATGTAGGTTGGAAGCTCCTGCATGCAGGACTTTCCGCATTGATTCTTACTGTTCTTCAGCTGTTGCTTCCTCTGGGGTCTCCTCTACGGTTGTAACACTGCCTGCCAGCTCTCCACGGTTGGAGGAGACAATGTCATAGCTGGACTGCATGGAAGAAATGAACGCATCGAAGCGGCTCTGGGCACCTTCCATAGAATGGGTGATAATGGTCTGCAGGCTGTTTAACATGTCATCTGTATAGTTGATGGATGCCTGGCGGATGCCATTAGCCTCATTCACAGCCTGATCGATGATCGCCTGGGCCTGGGTCTGTGCATCTTCTACCACACGGTTTGCTTCTGCGTAGGCTTTCTGCATGATCTCATGTTCATTGACCAGTTCATTGGTCTGGGCAGTAGCCTCAGCCACCATGGCATCTGCCTGGGCCCGTGCCTCATTCAGGATCGCATCCTGATTACTGATAATCTTCTGATATTTTTTGATCTCATCCGGAATACGGAGCCGAAGCTCTACCAGCAATTCCTCAAGCTCTTCCTTATTTACCAGGATTTTGGTATTGGAAAGCGGCTGGAACTTACAGCTGTCAATGTATTCTTCAATCTCACCAATTAACTGTTCGATTCTGCTCATGGTTTCTTCTCCTTAACGTTAACGCATTTGGTTATTTATTTGCAAGCTTTTCCCGCACTTTTTCTGCAACAGCAGGATGCAGGAACTCGCTGATGTCTCCCTGATAACCTGCAATCTCTTTTACGATACTGGAGCTTAAATACGAATATTTCAGGTTCGTCGTCAGAAAGATGGTGTCAATATCCGGGGCAATGACCCGGTTTGTCTGAGCCATCTGAAGCTCATATTCAAAATCTGTGATTGCCCGAAGACCTCGCACGATCACATCTGCCTGACACTGATGTACAAAATCAACCAGAAGTCCTCCAAAGGCACGGACCTCTACATTGGGCAGATATGAAGTGACATCTTCTAACATCTTAACACGTTCTTCAACAGAAAACAACGGAGTTTTTGAATTATTCTGCAAAACTCCGACAATCAGATGGTCCATCATGTGGGCGGACCGCTCTATGATATCTAAATGTCCCAGGGTTACCGGGTCAAAGCTGCCAGGATAAACTGCGATTGCCATATTATTCTCCTCGATAGACAAATACATGCTTATTTGTCTTGTACTCTTTTATTTTCTCTGTAATGTAGCCCATAGAAGACAGGTACGAAAAATCTGTCTGCAGGGATGCTTCTATTATAATGGTGCTCTGCTTGTCGATCATGGAGGAAGTTTTCAGAAAATCCAGCATCTGCTTTTCCAGTTCATGGTCATATGGGGGATCCATGAAGATAAAGTCAAACCGGTACTTTCCCTCCAGACGTTTCAGGGCTGTCAGGGCGTCACAATGCATCACTACTGCATTGTTTTCCAGCTTTGTAGCTTTTAAATTATCCCTCACGATCTGTATTGCGGATTCGTTCTGTTCTACAAACACAACCTGACCTGCTCCGCGGCTTAACGCCTCGATGCCGATACCTCCGCTTCCCGCAAACAGATCCAGAAAGGTGCAGTCTGCCAGATCATACTGAAGCATGTTGAACAAGGTTTCCTTAATGCGGTCCTGCGTAGGACGGGTATTCATTCCCTCCAGGGTTTTCAGCTGTGTTCTTCTTGCGCTTCCTGCTATTACTCGCATAGTATCCTCCCAGACAATTATAATCATCGCAATTATAGCGTGATTTTTTCAGATATACAAGCAGTTTATCATGGAGTTTCGTATCTTTTTTGATACATATGTAAGAAAAAAGGTAAGATTTCCGAAGAATTTTTCACCAAAAAAGAAAGCCCGCGGCAGATTCACCGCGGACCCTCTTTTTTGTTCTGTTTCTTATGCCGCAATTACTTGCCGGCCATCTGTCTTTCCTGAGCCTCGATCATTTTCTTGACCATATAGCCGCCGACAGAACCATTCTGAGCAGAGGTTAAGTTTCCGTTATAGCCATCGGATAACGGGACACCAAGCTCTCCTGCAACCTCCATTTTGAATCGGTCCAGTGCTTCCTTTGCCTCGGGTACTTCTGCTCGATTAGAAGATCTGCTTGCCATAATTGGCCTCCTTCCTTAAGCGCCTGCCGTGAAGCAGGCGTTTTCTCCTGCGTCATGGCCGGTCTGTGTTTTGTTACATCCCTAGTATGTGCTTAAGAATGGATCTTACCCTGGCATCTTCTGCGTAAACTGTCAGATATTAGGCTTCAGTTTTAAATTTATAAATAGTGGTGGTTTTATAGATATCTCCACCCTTTAAGATCGGGGAAGCAAACTGCGGTTTATTGACTGCGTCCGGGAAATACTGTGACTCAAAACAGTAAGCATCGCGTCTGTCATAAACAGCGTGGTTCTTTCCTTCCATATGGGTTAAAAAGTTTGCGGTGTAGAACTGAATACCGGGAAGGTCGGTGTAAACCTCCAGCACGCGTCCGCTGGCCTCATCCATTGCCTTCGCGGAGAGGGACAACTCACCGGTCTTATGGTTTAATACCCAGTTGTGGTCATAGCCGCCAGCCAGCTTCAGCTGTTCATAATCTGCCTCAATATCCCGGCCAATGGCCTTAAACTGTGTGAAATCCATAGGCGTGTCCTTCACCAAAGCCAGCTCACCCGTGGTCACGCAGTACTGATCGGAAAGCGTAAACTGATCTGCGTCAATCCAGACTTTCTGATCCAGTGCGGATCCGGATCCCTGACCGGCCAGGTTAAAATAAGCATGGTTGGTGAAGTTTGCGATCGTGTCCTCATCGCAGGTCATGTGATAATCGATCCGGACTGCGTCATCCTCTGTCAGAGTATAGCTGACACGGATATCCGCGTTGCCCGGATAGTTCTGATCTCCGTCCGGGCTGAACAGGGAAAAGGTGATTTTTGTTCCGGCTTCGGTCTCTGAAATTTCTGCGTCCCAGATCCGGTCTCTTAAGAAATCAGGGCCACTGTGAAGATTATTGATCCCGTTATCGTTGATCACAAGCGCATAGGTAATGCCGTCGATCGTGCAGGTGGCGTTGCTGATGCGGTTCGCATTTCTTCCGACGATCTCACCAAAATGGGCGTCCTGGTGCAGATACTTTTCCGGTTCGTCATATCCCAGGACCACATCTGCCAGTGTGCCGTGTTTGTCCGGAACCCACATTTCCAGCCAGATGCCGCCAAGATCGGTAAACGAAGCCTTTAACCCGTGTTTGTTGGTAAGGGTGTATTTTGTGATTACCGCACCATTCTCCAGGGTGCCGAATGTTTCTTTGCTGAAAGCCATAACAAATCCCTCCGCCTGATTCTATATTTTGGCCCCGTGGTAAAGACACGAAAACCATTACGGCCATTGTAACACAAAAACGGGATGGTTTCCAGTCTAAACCGGCTCCATCCCGTTTCCAGAATTTTCAATATTTATTTTGCCTGGATATAACCCTGTGCAGTTAGAAGCTCTGCGCAAAGAACTGCGCCGCCTGCTGCGCCGCGGACGGTATTGTGGGAAAGTCCTACGAACTTGTAATCGTAGATGCTGTCCTCACGGATACGTCCTACGGAAATGCCCATGCCGTTCTCATAATCCACATCTAAGGAAACCTGCGGACGGTTGTCTTCCTCTAAGTACTGAATGAACTGTTTCGGTGCACTCGGGAGCTTTAACTCCTGCGGAAGACCGGAGAATTTTACCAGACGGTCGATCAGCTCTTCCTTGGTCGGTTTTTTGCGGAATTTTACGAATACTGCTGCGGTGTGTCCGTTTAATACCGGGACACGGATGCACTGGCAGGTAATCTTCGGTTCAGATGCCTTTACGATCACACCGTCCTTGATCTCGCCCCAGATACGAAGCGGCTCCTGCTCGCTCTTTTCTTCCTCACCGCCAATGTACGGGATGATGTTGCCTTCCATTTCCGGCCAGTCTTTGAAGGTCTTTCCTGCACCGGAGATTGCCTGGTAGGTGGTTGCTACTACCTCATATGGCTCAAACTCTTTCCATGCGGTAAGTACCGGAGCGTAGCTCTGGATGGAGCAATTCGGCTTTACAGCAACGAAGCCTTTCTTGGTACCCAGACGTTTTTTCTGGAACTCGATTACTTTAAAGTGCTCCGGATTGATCTCCGGAACTACCATCGGAACATCCGGGGTCCAGCGGTGTGCGCTGTTGTTGGAAACAACCGGAGTTTCGGTCTTTGCGTAGGCTTCCTCGATGGCCTTAATCTCTTCTTTCGTCATGTCTACTGCACTGAATACGAAATCTACACTGGAAGCAACCTTTTCTACTTCATTTACGTTCATGACTACCAGTTTCTTGACTGCTTCCGGCATCGGAGTGGTCATTTTCCAGCGTCCGCCTACAGCCTCTTCATAGGTTTTTCCTGCTGAACGCGGGCTTGCAGCCACGGTAACTACCTCGTACCACGGATGATTCTCCAGAAGGGAGATGAATCTCTGTCCTACCATACCGGTCGCGCCAAGCACGCCTACACGCAATTTCTTTTCCATAATCGTAAGCTCCTTATTCTCCTCATGGCATTATTCTTTTGTCTGCCATTTTTTTGCTCTCGCTTATCCTATCTCATATTTTTCAAAAAATCAAGAGGTATTCGTCAGAAAAATACATTTGTATGCTGCACAAGGACATTTTCCATAATATAAACACAACTGCACGCGACAGGCGGATTTTACAGGCGGACCTTGCTGCCCTTGCCGTCACGCTTTGCCAGCTTCAGGCGGTTTAAATGCACTTCCTTTTCTTTATAGACGATCTGCGGCTGCTGTGTCACAAAATAAATCTCCTCCAGTTCATCTCCGGTGCCAAGCTTCATGCCGCGCACACCGCGGGAATTCTTTTTCAGTTCCGGAATTTCATCCATGGAGAAGCGCAGGAACATGCCCGAAGCGCTCTGCAGGACCAGATCCGTCTCGGTTCCTGCAATACGCACAGTAAGCAGGCTGTCGCCATCCTGCAGCTTCGTTGCTGCCACTGTGCGGTTATTGGTGACAAATTCTTCTGCCGGAACCTGTTTTACCATGGCCATTTTCGTGGCAAACAGCAGGATCTGTCCGGTTAAGCGGCCAAAATTAGTGAGGAAAACAATCTCTTCTTTGCTGCCATCATATTTGCTCAGATTGTCGATCGGTGTACCCTTATCACGCAGCTTGCCGGATGGAATATCCATCATCTTCACCTGATGCAGATTTCCGGTATCCGTAAATATGCAGAGCTTGTCGGTATTTAAGCATGGGATCACATACTTATATTCGTTATCCACCGTCTCACGGTTCCGTTCATAGACAGTGCGGTCCAAAAGCTTGCAGTAACCAAAGCGGTCCATCACAAATACAACCTCTGCGACTGCCGCTGCAGACTCTTCATATACCGCTTCCTTTCCGTTCTCGATCAGAGTTTTTCTCGGCACTGCAAACTCTTCCTTGATGTGGTCTAAGTCTTCTTTGATGACCTTATTCATACCATCGCGGCTTTTTAAAATCTTTTCATACTCGGCAATGCGCTTTAAGCATTCCCTGTATTCCTTCTGCAATGCCAGGATCTCCAGGCCGATCAGCTTATACAGGCGCATCTCCAGAATGGCGCTGGCCTGCTTCTCCGTAAAGTTTAACTGCTTTGCATCCTCCTCAAAGCCCGGATGTTTAAACTGGATCTTGGAAATGTCGCCGTTCATCAGGCAGGCCTTGGCATCCTTTAAGTTCCTTGAGCCGCGGAGAATGGCAATGATCAGGTCGATGACATCGCAGGCGCGGATGAGACCTTCGCGTATCTCCTTTTTCTCCAATTCCTTTTCCAGGAGTGCCTGATATTTGTGTGTGGTATTCTCATACTGGAACTCCAGATAGTTTTTCAGAATACCGCGCAGATTCAGCGTTTCCGGGCGTCCATGGGCAATTGCCAGCATGTTCACGCCGAAGGTATCCTCCAGCTTTGTCTTTTTATACAGAATGTTGCGGATTTTTTCGATGTCCGCATCCTTTTTCAGTTCCAGAACGATGCGGATTCCTTCCTTGCTGGACTGGTTGGAAATATCCACCACATCGGATAATGTCTTGTTCTCTACCAGTTCCGCAATGTCTACCAGAAATTTATTGATACCGGCACCAATCATGGTATACGGAATCTCACTGATCACCAGCTTGTCCCGGTCTGCTTTTCTGCGGCCCAGTTCTACCTCGATCTTACCGCGCAGCTTAATCTTGCCGACACCGGTCTCATAGATGGCAGGCAGGTCCTTCTTATTGGCAATAATGCCGCCGGTCGGAAAATCCGGTCCCGGCATCAGCGTCATCATCTCCTCCAGGGACATATCCGGTCTGTCGATATAGGCCTTCACCAGATCCACGACCTCGCCGAGATTGTGGGTTGGAATGCTGGTACTCATGCCGACAGCAATCCCCTCCGCGCCGTTGATCAGGAGATTCGGAACGCGGACCGGAAGCACCTCCGGCTCTTTTTCAGATTCATCGTAGTTGGAAACATAATTGACGGTTTTGTCCAGATCTTTTAGATAGACCTCCTCGGCAAATTTCTTCAGGCGCGCCTCCGTGTAACGCATAGCTGCCGCACCATCCCCCTCAATGGAACCGAAGTTTCCGTGGCCGTCCACCAGAGCCATGCCCTTTTTAAACTCCTGGGACATGACAACCAGCGTTTCATAAATGGAACTGTCACCATGCGGATGATATTTACCCATGGTATCTCCCACGATACGGGCGGATTTTCTGTGGGGCTTGTCGTGCCCCAGGCGCAGCTCGCTCATGTCGTAAAGCACGCGGCGCTGTACCGGCTTTAAACCGTCTCTTGCGTCCGGGATGGCTCTGGCAGTGATGACACTCATAGAGTAATTTAAGTAACTGCGCTGCATCTCCTCGGAATATTCTGTTGTTAATATCTTCTCAGCCATGTTTCCTCTCCTTATGCGTCAATCTCTGCTTCATTCGCATGATCATAGATGAACTGCTTGCGTGGCGGAACCTCGCTGCCCATCAGCATCTCTGTCACCTCGGAAGCCATGCGGGCATCCTCAATCTCCACGCGTTTTAATACGCGGCGTTCCGGATCCAGGGTGGTTTCCCACAGCTGTTCCGGGTCCATCTCTCCAAGACCCTTGTAGCGCTGCAGACGGAAATCTCCGGTATGGGACCTGCGGTAACGTTCCAGCTCCTTGTCATCGTACAGGTACATTTCCTGTCCTCTGGACGGGATCACTTTGTAAAGCGGCGGCATGGCAATGTAGACATGGCCGTTATAGATCAGTTCCGGCATGAAACGGTACAGGAAGGTTAACAGCAGCGTATCAATGTGGCTGCCGTCTACATCTGCATCTGTCATGAGGATGATCTTGTTGTATTTTAGTTTGGTTATATCGAAATCATTGCCGTAGCCCTCAGAAAAGCCGCAGCCAAAGGTATTGATCATGGTCTTGATCTCAGCGTTGGCAAGCACTTTATCCATGGAGGCCTTTTCCACGTTTAAAATCTTTCCGCGAATTGGCAGGATAGCCTGATACTTCCGGTTTCTTGCCGTTTTGGCAGAACCGCCCGCAGAATCTCCCTCGACAATGAAAATCTCGCAAAGCTCCGCATCCCGGCTCTCGCAGTTTGCCAGTTTTCCATTGCTGTCAAAGGAAAATTTGGATTTTGTGAGCATGTTGGTCTTAGCCTTTTCCTCGGCCTTGCGGATCTTGGCAGATTTTTCCGCGCAGCCGATGATGGCCTTTAAGGTCTCAAGATTCCGGTCAAAATAATGCTGCAGCAAATCTCCGGATATGGTAAATACTGCTTTTGTGGCATCTGCGCTGGCAAGCTTTGTCTTGGTCTGGCCTTCAAAAATCGGATCCGGGTGCTTGACAGCCACAATAGCCGTCATGCCGTTTCTGGTATCCGCTCCGGTAAAATTCGGGTCCTTCTCCTTTAAAATACCGAGCTCTCTTGCATAGGAATTGATGAGCTGGGTAAAACGGGTCTTAAAGCCAACCAGATGGGTGCCACCTTCCTGGGTAAAGATGTTGTTGCAGAAGCCCAGGATATTTTCCTCAAAGGCATCCACAAACTGGAAAGCAACCTCTACCTCGATCTTATCTATTTCCTTTTTGAAATAAACCGGCTCATGAATGACGGTCTTTCCACGATTTAATTCTTTGACATAGGCTATAATGCCCTCCGGCTCGTGGTAGGTAATCTCCTCTTTTTCATTGTCCCGTGCATTTTTATAATAAATCGTCAGACCAGGATTTAAGTAAGCAGTCTCATGCAGACGGCTTTTTAACCATTCTGCCTTAAACCGTGTTTTCTCAAAAATTTCGTCATCCGGCAGGAAATTGATCTCCGTGCCGGTCTGTCTGGTCTTGCCGAGAACCGGAAGCAGGCCGTTCTCCAGTTCCACTGTCGGGATGCCGCGCTCGTAGGCATCGTGATGAATGAAACCGTTTTTGTAAATCTTTACGTCCATATGGGCAGACAATGCGTTGACGACGGAAGAACCAACGCCATGCAGACCGCCACTGGTCTTGTAAGCCTCATTGTCAAACTTACCGCCTGCGTGAAGGGTGGAAAGAACCACACGTTCCGCAGATACGCCCTTTTTATGCATTTCAACTGGAATGCCGCGGCCGCTGTCCTTAACCGTACAAGAACCGTCTGCCTCCAGGGTTACCCAGATGGTACTGCAGAACCCGGCCAGGTGCTCATCTACCGCATTGTCCACAATCTCATAAATCAGATGGTTTAATCCCTTTGTGCCTACGCCTCCAATGTACATGCCAGGACGCTTTCGCACCGCCTCCAGTCCCTCCAGGACTGTGATACTGTCTGCGTTATACTGTGTATTCGCCATGATCCCCTCCGTTAATAAAACAAATGTTCGATTACCTATTATATATGAAAAAATGTATAAAAATCAAGTGAAAAATCTTGACCCGGTTCCGTGGCCTCTTACCAGTCAAGCATAACAGCTGCCAGTAAAAGTATGATTGCCATACCCACATTCCAGATCGTAAACCGTAGTATATAGCTTTGCTTACTCCCGGCCTCCGGGAAACGCGCCTGACTCTCTGCAAAAAATTTGTACGAGATCAGACTGGCCAGAGAAGCGATCAGCGTGCCAAGTCCACCGATGTTGACGCCTCTGAGAAGCGCCGCATACTGATCTGTAAATCCGGAAAGCAGAATGGCAGCCGGAACATTGCTGATTATCTGGCTGCAGCCAAAGGAAAGCAGAAGTTCCCGGCCATGCAATGTCTGATTCAGGAATTCCCGTATCAAGTCAATTCGCTTCATATTGCCGATAAATACAAAAAAAGCAATGAAAGTCAGAAGAAGGCTGTAGTCTACCTTTTTTGGAAGAAAGCTGCTGTGAAAAACTCCGGCCAGCAGCAGGCATCCGGTCAGAACAACCACGACAAGCACCGGCCAGCTGATCACACGAAATACCGAAAGAAGGCTGAACAGGAACAATGTCGCCAGAAGCAGATTTTGCAGATTCCGGAGGCGTTTAGGAACTGCATTCCCGGAGTCCGCTTCCGCTGTTTTGCTGCTTTTTCCGGCAGATTCTCCGGAAGGCTCCATATGTTTCAAGAGTTCCGGGTCCAGCGCAAAATTCTTATGAAATATACAGGCACCGAGGATCAGCAGAAAGGACAGTGCCGATAACGGTCCCATAATAGAAAAAAATTCACCTATTCCCATACCGGAAACCGAGTACAGATATAAGTTCTGCGGATTTCCCACCGGTGTCATCATGCTGCCCAGATTGGCTGCAATGGTCTGCATCACAATGACGGAAATCATCTCTTTCTGAAGACCAGAAAGCTCAAGAACCAGGATTGTAAAAGGAACAAATGTTAACAGTGCTACATCATTGGTGATCCACATTGAGCAAAAGAAGCACAGCATGACCAGAACCAGATACAGCTGGCGGAACGTATGGACCCGCCCAAGCAAAGCTCTGGCTACATCAGCAAAAAAACCTGTCTGCTTAAAGCCCTCCATAATCGTCATCAGTGAAAACAAAAGCGCCAGGGTGCGGTAATCCATATATCCGGAATATTTGCTGTCAGGATGGATCAAAAGCATGGAAAATGCCGCAAGAAGCACGGCAATGCAAAGTACGGTCTCTTTTTTCAAATATGCAATCAGTATTTTCAAATTTCATTTCCTCATTTTCTCATTGTATTATCTTCTGAAACTTATTCATACCGCAAACAGCGGTTCAAAATCACAAACATTTATTATACGAAAATTTGGAGAAATAAGCAAGAGGCGCTTCAGATCAGAAAAGACAGAAAAAAGCCCCTCCGGGATAATTCCCGTCAGGGCTTTTGATATCGTATGTCTTGTTAAGTATGAAATGATCAGAAATCAACTTCTGTGTCGTAGTAGCAGCACTTGAGCAGTTTCTCCATCTCTTCCTGGCTAGGCTGACGCGGGTTAGAACCGGTACATGCATCAGCGATGGCGTTCTTGGCAATTTCCGGAAGTCTCTCCAAGAATACCTCCTCCGGTACGAAGCCCTGCTCAGTCGGATAGCTGTCAGCGCCATAGTTCTTGATGCAGTGCGGAATCTTTAAGTCATCATTCATCTTTCTTAAGTAAGCAATCAGCAGAGCAACCTTCTCGTCCAGGGTTTCACCGCCCAGCTTCATGAAATCTGCGATCTCACCGTAACGCTCCTTTGCAGTCTCATCCTTTGCGTTGAAAGCAATAACCTTCGGCAGGTACATTGCGTTCGCTGCACCGTGAATGATATGTGCGCCATAGTCTGCAAATGCAGCACCAGTCTTATGAGCCATGGAATGAACAATACCTAACAGTGCATTGGAGAATGCCATACCGGCCAGGCACTGTGCATTATGCATGGAATCACGTTTTGCCATGTCGCCGTTATAGGAATCTACCAGATCCTTCTGGATCATTTTGATCGCATGCAGGGCCAGCGGATCGGTAAAGTCACAGTTCGCAGTGGAAACATAAGCCTCGATTGCGTGGGTCATAGCATCCATACCGGTGTGGGCTACCAGTTTCTGCGGCATGGTCTCTGCCAGATCCGGATCGACGATGGCTACATCCGGGGTGATTTCGAAATCAGCGATCGGATATTTAATTCCCTTCTGATAGTCTGTAATGATAGAGAATGCAGTAACCTCTGTAGCAGTTCCGGAAGTAGAAGAAATTGCACAGAAATGAGCTTTTCTTCTCAGTTTCGGGATACCAAATACCTTACACATATCTTCAAAGGTAATGTCCGGATACTCATATTTGATCCACATTGCTTTTGCTGCGTCGATCGGAGAACCACCACCCATAGCAACGATCCAGTCAGGCTGGAATGCTTCCATAGCTGCAGCGCCCTTCATTACGGTTTCTACGGAAGGATCCGGCTCAATGCCTTCGTAAAGCTGAACTTCCATTCCTGCTTCTTCGAGGTACTGTTTTGCCTTATCAAGGAATCCGAAGCGTTTCATGGAACCGCCGCCAACACAGATGATTGCTTTCTTACCTTCAAATGTTTTTAATGCCTCTAATGCACCTTTTCCGTGATATAAATCTCTTGGTAATGTGAATCTAGCCATAATAGCTCCTCCATTCTGCCGCCGTCTGGCGGCACCGTTTTTATTATGATGCGCTTGCTTACTCGTTAATTAATTAACATTAACTCTGCTATTACTATAACACTTTTTGTGTATTTTGCAAGTGTTTTTTGATATTATTTTTCATAATATTTTCAGTTTGCACAGATGGCTTGTTATCACATTATCAAAAGAAGATGTAAAAAACATTGGTCAGTCATCACGGTTTACAGATATAGCCGATTCCCAGTCCTCCCGGTCCGATATGACAGGTTACACCAAAAGAGAGCTCATCACAGAGAATGGTCTGACCCGGAAATGCTGTCTCGATTTCCTTTACCCAGGCCTCAGTCTCTTCTTTTCCGGCACTGGAAGCCGCTACAATATGCATATTCCCTGCATCATATTCCTGCTGATAGGATTTTGCGATAACCGTCTTTACTTCCTCGATCATGGTCTGCTTCGCACGTTTTAAACCGCGGCAGTTTTTATACAGTTCCAGCATGCCAATGTCAAAATGAAGTACCGGTTTTACATTCAGAAGTCCTCCAACAAGCGCCACACCTGCAGAGATACGGCCGCCGTGCTTTAAATATTTTAAGTTATCTACCGAAATGTAAATGCCTGCCTTGGTCTTTGCCTGCTCCATGCGCACCTTCACTTCTGCTGCGCTGCAGCCAGACTCCAGCAGATCCAGGGCATCCAGAATACTACGGTGAAGCGGCGTCGAGACACTTCCATTATCTACTACATAGACCCTTCCCTCATACTTTTCTTCCCGGGCCAGCATCATGGCTGTCTGGCATGAGCCGCTCAGGCCGCTGCTGATCGGAATATAAAGTATGTCCTTATACTGGGAAAGCGCCTTGTCCCACAGTTCCATGACCGCCTCCGGTGACGGTTGAGAGGTGCTGATATCTTCCAGTCTGCAAAGACGATCCAGAAACTCTTCTCTGGTAATATTGATTCCCTCATAATAACAGGTCCCATTCATATAAAACGGCATAGGAAGCACAAAAATCCCAAGTTTCTCTGCCTCACTTTGTGAAATGCTGCTGTGACTGTCTGTTACAATTCCAGTTGTTCTCATCCATACTTCTCCTTTACACATTCAGGAGCACTCCGCCCCTTACTACATATAAAAAATTATAGTTCATCTTTCATGTAAAAACAAGCATAGGGAATGCTGCTATATTGCAATATAGAGAATAACCAATAAGGTCCGAAGGTTCGGTCAGGCCATACAGAATAAGCAGATGCTGTGAAATTTTGTACTTCATTCGCTCCGCCGCCTATTGCCAGACCTGCGACCCAAACTCGTGCGCTTTGCGCACTCAGACAAGGGTCTTCGGTCTGGCGCTATGCTCGCGCATGAATCGGCGACCGCGTCACTGGCGCGTTCTTGCTATGCAATGCAAGAAAATTCCAACGCATCTGCTTATTCTGTATAGTCTGACCGAACCTTCGGACTCTATTAGTTATTCTTTAAATTTTTATTCCCACAAGCTTCGCCACCTGCATTTCCATCCGGATCCCGGCAAACCAGAGCTTTGCGATCTGCTCCTGGAGCGGACTGATATGCAGATAGTGTCTCATGTAGTAAAGGGTGCTCTTCTCCCGCAGCCGCTGACGTTTCATGGCATCGGAGAAAGATTTGCTGATGGAGGTGGAATGTTCGTGATCATAGTGCTGGTTTAATAAAAGCACGCTGCGGTAACCGGCATTCTGCATCCGGCGGCCCAACACCTGCTCTTCCTCGTAGAGGAAGATCCCCTCATCATAGCCTCCAGCTTCCAGAAATTTTTCTGTATCCACCATCAGCATGGAACCGTGCACGGCACCCACATATACGGCACTCCGGCCTGCAAAACAGGAATCCGGGTAGTTAAACGTCTTTCCTAACAGGCGGCGGCTCACCGGACCCATGCTCAAAAGTTCCCGCATGAAGCTGCGCAGCGGCCAGCCGTTTTTCAGATTCGGAAACCGCGCGTCACGGATCCGGGTGGTCACGATTCCCACCTCCGAGTGACGGGCAAAGACTGCCAGCATGGCTTTTAGGGACTGCTCCGAAAATACCACATCCGGATTCGCGATCAGAACATGGGTTGCACCCTGTTCCGCGCCGCAGCGGACACCGAGGTTGTTGCCAGAGCCGTAGCCGCCGTTGTGGTCGGCGGAAATCACACGGACTTTGCAGGATTGACTTGCATTTGCATCAGACTCCAGTTTTCTCAACCGCTCCAGGGAATCATCCGTGGAGGCATTGTCCACTACAATAATCTGGTGCAATACATCGTAATCCGCAATCTGCATCACCAGTTTTTCGGTAGTTTCCGCATCGTTGTAATTCAGAATCACACAGCTCAGTTGCATACTCATGCTTCCTGCTCCTGTCCCACAGCCTGCTCACATTTCGGCTGCCGCATCTTCTCCGCCCTCGGGATTGTCATGCACATAGCCAGCGTCTGTAATACGGAGTTTTTATAGAAGTGATTGTAACGGATATTCTTCAGCCGCCCTGCTGCTGACTGGTACGGCAACGCCAGGAATGCCCGCAGCGTCATGCGCTGTACCTTGTCCATGTCCTTCCAGAACCGGCGGCCGAAAGCAATGCCCTGGTTTAACATCCGGCGGTAATTCTGTTCTACCTCTTTGCCGCGTCCCAGTCGTGCTTTCATTTCTCCAAAGCTGCCTGCATCCTTTGCGCCCAGCACATTATTTCCGTGCTGGCGGTATTTGGACAGTGCCCTCGGCATGAATTCGATGATACCAAAACAGGATGCGGTCAGGGCGATCCACCAGTCATGCATGCAGCAGACCTCCGGTGCCTTCGCGCAGCGCATAAGCAGCGCCCGGTTGATCATGGAGGCTCCGCCTGTCACCTGATTTTCCACCAAAAGCTCCGCAAAGCTGCTGCGGTCCGGATCCTGATGGGTATACGACGCAAAGCTGGGACTGATCTCATAAAGCTCTTCGTCCACCACTTCCATATCGGAATACAGCAGGATCGGGCATGCGCTGCCCAGTCCCTTTTCCAGCACCTTCATCCGGTGCAGCATTACGCTGACCTTATCATTCTCCCAGACATCATCCTGGTCACTGAACAGGATATATTCATTTTTCTCATCCTTCAGGGCTTCCTGCATCAGCCAGAAAAAGTTTCCTGCCGCACCACCTGTATGCTCTGTTCTGTGATGCAGAACCACCTGCTCCGGATACCATCCGGCATAATTATCTAACATTTCCCGGGTTCCGTCATCTGAGCCGTCATCTGAGATCAGGATCTTTACCGGCACAGTCTGGGCCAGGATCGTGTCCAGCTGCTGCTCAAGATACTGCCTTCCCTGATACGTTGCCATCAAAACTGTTATCATGATTTTTTCCTCCGTTCCACCAGCTTCATGCCCAGCTTCCGGCTCACCATACGGCGTACCGGCGGACAGATAGCCGTTGCATAATCCAGCATGTGGTATGCCAGCATATAAGTACGTTTTCCGTGTTCTTTCGCAGCTCCCGCCCAGGGTGTCTTTGCCAGATACAGCTCATAGGCCCTGCGGTAATGATTCAGATTGCCGGCAATCCAGGGTCTCTCATCTCCCATATAGTGGATGATAGACGGATGCTTCTTTGCGATCTGCAGCTCCCGCGGTGTCACGGCCTTGTAGGTCTTTCCCAGATGCACCAGTTCCCGGTAGGAAAAGTACCTGTAATTCGTAAAGAAGTTGTAACGCGGCATCAGGGTATGAATCTGTCCTTTCAGCGTACCGTTGATCACATCCTGATCACTGGCAAACAATTTTCCACCCCTGCTCTTCCAGAACTCCAGAAGCTTTTTCTGGATCTCCTGCTCCCGCCACTGTTTCAGATCGACCAGAAGAACCCCTGAATTATAATAGGGATCCTCTTCCCCCAGATCAATGGTTTCCTTCACTGTCTCATAAATCGTGGGTTCCATCACCGCCCCCACAATGCTTCCCTCCAGATTCTCTTTCCACAGATGTTTCAAAGACTGAAGCACCACCGTATCGCAGTCCAGATATAACACCCGCTCTACGGTTTCCGGCAGCATATCCCCCATAAAGAGGCGCAGCATGATACTGATGTCAAAGCCGCCGGTGTCCACTTCATAGCCTATGCGCTCCCGCAGATCATCCAGGTTTAAAAAAAACAGGCTTCGCCCAAAATACTCTGCGATTTCCCGAAGCCTCTCCTGATTTTCCTCCGAAAGCCCCAGGGTCAGCACATAGACAGCAATCTCCTCAAAATCCCGGTTCTTATCCAGCAGAGAATAGAGGGATGTTCCCAGATGCCTGGCATATCCGTCATTCGAGGCGTAAACCACATTCATACATTCCCGGTTCATATTAATCTCCCATGTATTCCGCCGTGCGCTTCAGCGCAGATGCGATCACCTTATCCATGTCATAATACTTATACTCTGCCAGCCGACCGCCAAAGATCACGTGATTCTCATTTTCAGCCAGTGCCGCATACTGCTGGTACAACGTCTGGTTCTTCTCATCGTTCACCGGATAATAAGCTTCCATGCCCTCTTTCCAGTCGGCCGGGTACTCTCTGGTGATAACGGTCTTCGGCTGGGTACCAAACTCAAAATGCTTGTGTTCGATCACACGAGTATACGGAGTTTCCCGATCCGTATAGTTAACCACAGCCACACCCTGATGATTCTCCTCATCCAGCACCTCAGACTCAAATCGCAGGCTGCGATACTCCAGCTTGCCAAACTGATACTGATAATAGGCATCAATGGTTCCCGTGTATACCACAGTCTCGCCCAACGCATCATAATGCTCCCTGTGTTCCAGATAATCCACGCCGGTTTCAATATCACAGCCCGCAAACAGCTTGTCAATGATCACATTATAGCCACCGATCGGGATGCCCTGGTACAGGTCGTTAAAATAGTTGTTGTCATAGGTAAAACGTACCGGGAGCCTGCGGATGATAAAGGCCGGAAGATCTTTGCAGTCACGTCCCCACTGCTTCTCGGTGTAGCCCTTTACCAGCTTCTGGTAAATATCGGTTCCCACCAGGCTGATGGCCTGCTCCTCCAGGTTTCCCGGCTCACCAGTCACTGCCTTCTTCTGCTCCTCAATGATCGCCTTTGCCTCTGCCGGAGTGCTGATGCCCCACATCTTGCTGAAGGTATTCATATTAAACGGCATATTGTACATCTCGCCCTTGTAATTGGCTACCGGGCTGTTGGTGTAGCGGTTGAACTCAGCCAGATTATTTACATAATCCCACACCTGACGGTCGCTGGTATGGAAGATGTGTGCTCCGTAACGATGCACATGAATCCCCTCCACATCCTCGCAATACACATTTCCGCCGATATGATCGCGTTTTTCCACAACCAGACAGGTTTTTCCACGTTTCTTTGCCTCGTACGCCCAGACACCTGCATAAAGTCCGCTTCCAACCAGTACATAATCATATTTCTTCATAACTCTCGTCCACCTTGTCTTTCTTCTAATTTGACCTGTTTCCGCTTCTGCCGGACAAATCTCCGATTTCTTCAGAACCGTCTGTTTTCTCTGATTTCTACTATACTATAGCTTTGCCAAAAAGTAAATTTCAGGGGACACTAATTTCATGGACACCACAACGTTTTACTGCTATAATTGTTAGGAGTTCCTGCCTCTTTCGCAGGAAAACCAACGATTCCGGGAGAAATCCCGAAGCAATAAACAACAATGTGATAACCAACTACGAAAGGTGGAAAAATATATGTGGTTAGCAGATGGCTGGAAAGATTATCAGGTCATTGACTGTTCAAAAGGAGAAAAACTGGAAAGATGGGGTGAATACCTTTTAGTGCGCCCGGACCCACAGGTCATCTGGGATACCCCAAAGACCCACAGAGGCTGGAAGCACATGAACGGACACTATCATCGCAGTGCCAAAGGCGGCGGCGAATGGGAATTCTTTGATCTTCCAGAGCAGTGGACCATCGGCTACAAAGGCCTTACCTTCAACTTAAAGCCATTCAGCTTCAAGCACACCGGACTGTTCCCAGAGCAGGCTGCCAACTGGGACTGGTTCGGTGACAAGATCCGCAATGCAGGACGTCCGGTTAAGGTACTGAATCTGTTCGCCTACACCGGCGGAGCAACCCTGGCCGCTGCCAGGGCAGGCGCTTCCGTGACTCATGTAGATGCCTCCAAGGGCATGGTCGGCTGGGCAAAAGAGAATGCCGCATCCTCCGGCTTAAGTGACGCACCCATCCGCTGGCTGGTAGATGACTGTGTAAAATTTGTAGAACGCGAGATCCGCCGCGGCAACCATTACGATGCCATCATCATGGATCCTCCATCCTACGGACGCGGTCCGAAAGGCGAGATCTGGAAAATCGAGGACGCGATCCATCCGCTGGTAAAGCTGTGCGCACAGCTCTTATCCGATGACCCGCTCTTCTTCCTCATCAACTCCTACACCACCGGCCTGGCTCCGGCAGTCCTCACCTACATGATGAGCACCGAGATCGTTCCGAAATTCGGAGGCCACGTAGATGCCCAGGAAATCGGGCTTCCGGTCACCGAAACCGGTCTGGTGCTGCCATGCGGCGCATCCGGACGGTGGGAGAAATAAATTGCAATTATAGGACGGAACTAATAAAGGTCCGGAAGTGAAAGAGACCGCCTTCCTCTATTTTCACATATCGTTGTTTGCTTGCTCTCACAACACGCGTTCGCCTGCATCGGACTACATCCGCTGCATTCGTACACGTGTGTTCAAGATGCAAACACCTGATATGCTGAAAATCCCGG
>NZ_DBFCCJ010000015.1:0-1665 GCF_048380235.1 Ventrimonas sp.
CAGCGCGGCGTCCGGTTAATTGCCATCAACGATGGCGTGGACAGTCTGAAAGGCGACGATGATTTTATGCCCTTCCGCAATATCATGAATGAGTTTTACGCCCGCGACACCAGCCGGAAAATCCGCTCTGTGTTTAAGTCAAAAGGCATGAGTGGTAAGCACCTGACAGGCACCGTGATTTACGGCTACTTGTGGGATGAAAAGCGGGAACATTGGCTGGTAGATGAGGAAGCCGCCGAAGTGGTACGCCGTATCTTTTCCCTCACGCTGGAGGGATATGGGCCTTATCAGATCGCTTGCAAGTTGTCCGCAGACCGGATTGAAATTCCTGTCGTACACCTTGCCCGATTCAACGAAGGTGTGAACCGTTCAAAGCCGGTCAAAGACCCCTATGGATGGGGATCATCTACCATCGTGAACATTTTGAAAAAACGAGAGTATTTAGGGCATACCATCAATTTCAAGACCCGCAAGCACTTTAAGGACAAGAAAAGCCACTATGTTTCTGAGGATGAATGGACGATCTTTGAGAATACCCATGAAGCCATTATCGACCAGCAGACCTTTGATCTGGTGCAGAAAATCCGTAGCAATGTACGGCGTTATCCAAACGGCTGGGGCGAAGCGGCTCCCCTCACAGGTTTGCTCTATTGTGCCGATTGTGGCGGCAAGATGTATGTCCACCGCACCAACAATGGCAGGCGGATTTCTCAATATACCTGTTCCAATTATACCAAAATTCCGTGTGGGACACTATGCCCCACTCAACACCGTATCAATGAGAGTGCTGTTCTGACATTGGTTTCTGACACGCTCCGGGCTATCGCTGAATATTCCAGAAATGACCGGACGGAATTTATTCACACCGTTCAGGAAACGCAGGTTGCTCAACAGAGTGCCGATATATCGAAAAAGCGCAGGCGTCTGGCCGCTGCTCAAAAGAGAGCCGGAGAACTGGAAAAACTGATTTGCAAAATCTATGAGGACAATGCCCTCGGCAAGCTGCCGGATGCACGATATAGGGCGCTTGATGCACAGTATGCCAAAGAGCAGGACGCACTTGAGGTTGAAATTGCAGAGCTGGAAAAGGCTGTTACCGGCTATGAGCAGAGCCAGAAATCAGCGGAGAAATTTATAGCCCTGATTGATAAGTACGAGAATTTTGACACGCTGACAAACACCATGCTCAACGAGTTTGTAGAGAAAATCCTTGTCCACGAACGCGTCCGAAAAGGCAGTCAGGACACCACGCAGGAAATTGAAATCTACTTCAATTTTTTAGGACGCTATATCCCACCATCCTTGCAACCGGTTCCTTTAACCCCGGAGGAACAGGAAGAACTGCGGAAAAAAGAAGAACGCAAGGACAGGCTTCATCAGAACTATTTGAAGCGGAAAGCCAGCGGCGCACAAAAACGGTATGAGGACAAAATCAAGGCGAAGAAAAAAGCGGAAATGGACGCTAAGAAAGCCTTGATCCGGGCTGAGGATATGAAAAAAGGTATTTTTTCTACTGTCGGACAGCTACCGAAAGAAGAACCGCGCAAAGGCAGCATAGCAGCCAACGCAGCAGTCTAATCATCATGGAGCAAAGGAGAATGAATATGAGTAAGTTGACTTACATTCGTTGTGGAGATTATGATATACCCAACCTAAAACTTTCTG
>NZ_DBFCCJ010000016.1:0-31171 GCF_048380235.1 Ventrimonas sp.
GACCGGAGCGTTTTTATATGATAGGATGCAATTTCCTATCATATAAAAAATCCACCGTACTGTTATTGTACGGTGGATCCTATGGGATAACCATTAACTAAAGGTTAGGTTTTTTTATTCTGCTGCCTCCCACTCAACTTGTAGCTGCACTGCTCATAGATCGTTCTTATCACTTTTTCCATATTCAGCGGCTTAGCCAGATGGGCATTCATTCCCGCTTTATAGCACTGTTCCTGATCTTCCTGGAAGGCATTCGCAGTCATGGCAATAATTGGGATTGTTTTCGCATCTTCGCGCGCTGCTGCCCGGATGGCTTCTGTCGCAGCCAACCCATCCATCACAGGCATCATGATGTCCATAAGAATGGCATCAAAATAATTGCATGGGTTTTCCTGAAAGGCTTTCACTGCCTGCAGGCCATTTTTTACGACCGTGATCTTTGCTCCTTCATCTGACAAAAGCGTTTCTGCTATCTCTGCGTTCAATTCGTTGTCTTCTGCAAGCAGTAAATTCAGGTTTTCTATGGTTGCTTCTGTTTTTTGCTCCTTTACACGGATTGGCGCCGAGGCAATTTTGAAAGGGATCCGTATGATAAAGCTTGAGCCTACGCCTTCTTCGCTCTTGATCTCAATACTTCCACCCATTTTATCGATCAGGCCCTTGACGATCGCCATTCCAAGCCCAACGCCCTGATACATGCTTCTTGCATCATCCTTTTCCTGAGAAAAAGGCTCGAAGATATGTTCCAGGAATTCCTTCCCCATGCCGATCCCTGTATCGGTAATCGTGCATTCATAGGTTGTGATCCCATCGACCGCTTCCGTATAACCTGACACGGTAGTGATCGTTCCGCCAGGCCGGTTATATTTGATACAGTTGCCATAGATGTTTAAAAATATCTGCCGCAAATGTACCGGACTTCCATAAAGAAATGGATACTGGGGCCACTGTTTATTTGACCGGAATTGCATCTGAATTCCTCTGTCCCTGGCCCGCTGCTCCATGATGACTATGATTTCATTCGTCAATTCGGTAAAATCTATGACTTCCTGTGTCAGTGGGATACTGCCTTCCTCAATCTTGCTCATCTGAAGCACTTCATTAATGAGAGACAATAAATAGTCCGCGGCTATCTGCATTTTCTTATGGTTTTCTTTTACCAGATCTATGTCGTCAAAATGATTCTCATTGATTTTCAGTAAGCCTGTAATACCATTAAGCGGAGTCCGCATATCGTGAGACATTCTGGACAGAAAAGCGGATTTGCTTTGATTTGCTTTCTTTTCACTTTCCAGTGCGATGGATTTAATCATAAAATCGTTCTTGTCCAGCATCAGATTCCAATGCTCAACAGTTCCGTCTGGTTTGCGAACCTTCTGTCCCCGATCTTCAATGTACTTATAGGTTCCGTCTTTGCAGCGGATCCGGTAGATCGTTGCGTAATGATCGGAGCGTGTATACTGATCCAGCGCGTCAGCAAGACCTCTCGTAATATCTTCGGGGTGAGCGAGTCCGAGAATGCTGCCCTGGCCTGCTTCTATCAGTTCTTCCGGTGTGTTGTAACCAAGCATATTTGCAAACTGTTCTGATACATATTTAAAGGAATACGTAGGATCATCATTGCTGATTTTTACACCGCCTGGTATAGAAACGGAAAACCAGTCCAATTCATTGCGAAGCTCCTGTGTCAGCTTTTCAATGATAGCCGTGTGCTTTTTTTCTTCTTCCAAGAGCTTAATATACTCCTGGTTTGATTTTTCCAATGCCCGTTCTTTTTCCTCCAGGCGGTAATGCTCTGTGCGGTCAAGTACATAGTTGACTGCTATGACATCACCGGTTTCCGCATCTCTGTACAGAGCCATGTGATCTTCTGCAAGCATGGGTTCAAAGGTTGCGGTACGGGTCCAGTAACGAAATGATATATGACGCTCTCCGTTTTCAAAACGCTTCAAAAGCCGTTCTCTGTCGAATTCCTTCAAAAAGTCGGAAAGACCCTCCTTCGGTATCGTTAATGCCCAGGCATCCACCAGACTCTGCAGACTGGAATCTTCCGGCAGGCCTAATTGCTCATTCAGGTTATATTGCCTGCCATCAATGACCTGGTACATGACGCCAGGCACATAGTTTTTGGTAAGGTTAATGACGCAGTACCCATCTGCGATCGCAAACACGGTCTCTTCTAAAAAACGGTTATTGATCATGCTTTTGCTCATACTAGTTTCTCTCCGAATCAGTGGATTTTTCGATGCCCGTTTTTATAGAAGGATCCGAATCACGAGCCATACAATTCCGATCAGCAGCAGAACTGCCGCAAACGCGGTAGAAAGTCCGAACAGAACTGCCCCCAGTGTGAGTGACAGGAGAAAACCGGCCAGACTTAACAGAGCTCCCAGAAGCGTTCCGCAAACACGCAGGGCCAGACCGACACATTTAAAAATCAGCACTAAAAATACTACAGCAAACAGTATCGACATAATCGCAATCTCACCTCCTGTACGTTTTTGCTATAAAATCCCTTGAATTATATCTGTTTTTTCCAGAAATGTAAATGTTCAGTTTAAATATTGCGCAAAACTAAGGTTTTGCGCAATGATAGGAGCCGTATTTCGAATGCATGTTCTATTTTTTGAGCATTTTTCTGCCTGATTTTTAAATTGTATTTATAATTTGAATATTTATCTGACATTATTTTCATGCTTTCGCGCTTGCCATTCTACGCTTTTTGATCTGATATCGCATTACACAATACTATGTATAGCATATATCTGTATAGAATGGTATAGCAATCATAATTGGAAATTTCACTTCTGTTTGACGGAGTATTTGCCTTGTGTTATACTGTTTTCAGGAGGATGACGACATGAAAGAAGAAAAGACTACAAAAGAAAGCAAACAGGTGAACTTCCGCATTGATCCGGATTCCGCGGAAGCATTCCGCCAGTTCTGCACCTCTCATGGAATGAACCAGGCACAGGGCTTTGATCATCTGATGCAGATCCTGGAGCTGAACAATGCCAAAGCTGCTACTCCTGGCCGTATCGTAGAAATAGAAAATTTTGAACGGCTTCTGAAAGAAATTTTATCGGCATATATCAACAGTATTGAACTGAGCAGCAATGCTGAGCTGCGCGTACAGGAACACTTCCGGTCTGATTTAAAACGGAAGGATCAGACGATTGATGAACTGAGAGAACAAATAAAACTCATGGAGACAGAAAAGAAGGATTCGGATACTGCCACAACTGCCCTGCGTGAGGAACAAAAGCATCTGCAGGAACAGGCTCAGTATGCCATCGAACAGATGGAGGCTGCAAAAAAGGCCGCCTCAGACCGTGAAGAAATGAACCGCATTCTGCAACTGCAAAATCAGGAGCTTCAGCAGAAATTGGTCCGGTATGACGCCCTGAAAGAAGCTGAGAAACAGGCTCAGAAAGAAGCTGCTGTGCTTCAGTTGAAAATCCGGGAGCTTCAGCAGACTCTGGAGCATGAAACCGGACAGAAGAAAAATCTGGAGCAGATTGCCACGCAGGCGCAGCAGCAGGTCCGCGAAATGGAAAACCAGAGACTCGAGGACCGGATACTGCTTGCAGATCTGAAGCGGCAGCTTTCCGATAAGGATTCCGACACCCAGGCTATGTTAAAGCAGGTGCGGATGCAGGCAGAGCTGGAGCAGGAACGGGCCGTGATCGCAAAGGAACGGGAAATGCAGGAGGAGCTGAGACAAGCGGATCGTGAAACCGTACGGCTACAGGCAGAGCTGGAGCAGCTACAGCTGCAGCTGACCCGGGAAAGCACCCCAGAACAGCATACAAAGCAAATTTCGGAAATGCCAGACACAGGTATCACAGCAGATGCTGCTGCCCAAAATACCGGAAGGGAGTAATACGTCATGACAGAATTGCCGTACCATGAACAGCGTGACCGCAAAAATGAGGCTAAGCTGCAGGAGCTGCTTTCTGCTCTCCCACTCTTCTGCGCGGATTTTTTCCGCGGAATTGAGCCGTCCACATCTTCCATGACAAGGCTTTCTTACGCCTATGACATCGGCATGTTTTTTGACTTTTTAACCAGCAGACACGCCACCGGTTCCCCCTCAATATGCACAGAAGCTAAACCAGAAATCCGCTCTTTCGGATTATCTGCCAAAGATTTCACCATGAAACAGTTCCGCCAGATCTCCGTCACTGATCTGGAACGTTATCTGGAATACCTGAAGTACCGTCCAGATGACCCGGACCATCGAAACACCAACAAAGAGCAGGGAATCAAACGGAAATTTTTCTCGCTAAAGAGTTTCTTTGGTTATTTCCAGCGCACTGGTCAGATTACGGTCAATCCCACCTTATCCATGCAGGTGCCAAAGATCCGGGAGAAAGAGATTGTCCGGCTCAACCAGAAGGAAATCAAAGAACTGCTAAAAGAAGCAGAAAGCGGTGCCGGATTATCTCCCAGACAGAAGCAGTTTCATCAGAAAACAAAGGTGCGGGACTGTGCCCTCCTCGCGCTGATGCTTGGAACCGGTATCCGTGTATCGGAATGCGTGGGCTTAAATTTGTCGGATGTAGATATAAAAGAACAGGGAATTCATATCCACCGGAAAGGCGGAAAAGAAGCAACCGTCTATTTTAGCGATGAGGTTGCGCAGTATTTAGAACGGTATCTGGAAGAACGCAGAACTCTATGCCCAATTGAGAGAGGGACAGGCACACAGGATGAACCGGCGCTTTTCCTTTCCCTTCGCAAGAAACGCCTGACTGTGCGCAGCGTGGAATATCTGGTGAAGAAATATGCGTCTGTGGCAACACCGAAGAAAAAGATTACACCGCATAAGCTGCGGAGCAGCTACGGCTCCGCCCTTTATGCGAAAACAAATGATATTTATCTGGTTGCCGATATTCTCGGACACAATGATGTGAACATTACCAGAAAGTTTTACGCCGCCATCGAAGAGGAACGGCGCAAAAGCGTAAAGGACATTGATATCGTGTAGCGTAACATTTAACAAAGAACTGCATTTATGCGTGGAGGAATATACATGAAACGACGAATCTCTGAAATACTATCCGCTTCCACTGGTGTACTGAAACAGGTGGCAGCGCTTACTGCAGCTGTCTTCGTGTTTGCAGCGGCTTTTGCTGCTCCGTCCTTTGCTGCCTCTTCCTATGATAATCTGGCAGTGGCCAATGTTAAAAATGAGCCTCTGAATATGCGGACCAGCCCTTCTGTTGACGCAGAAATCATCGGAAAATGCTACCGTGGCTCCGGAGGAACGGTTCTTGACCGGAAAAACGGCTGGACAAGGATTCGCTCTGGCGGGCTTGAGGGCTGGCTGAAGGATGATTATCTTCTGTTCGGCAAGGACATCGAGCCGCTTGCAAAGGAGCTTGGGCTTTTGAGAGCCAAAGTCACTGCAGTTACATTAAATGTGCGTGAAACCCCTTCCACGGATGCCGTAATCGTAAAACAGGCAGCCCAGGGGGAATCGTTTCCGCTCCTGGAATCCTCAGACGGCTGGATCAAGGTCCAGCTTCAGGCTGACGCAAGCGGCTATATCTCGGCGGAATACGCGAAAGTCATACCGGTTCCGGGAACTGCGGTCGATGCAAAAAAAGAAGCGGCTGCTCTTCATTCCGGAGCAAAGGCACAAGCAAAACCTGTTTATGTGATTTCCGCAACAGATGATGAGGTCTATCTGCTTGCAGCCTGCACGGCCATGGAAACCGGAAATGGCTCCTATGACGCCCAGCTTGCCGTTGCAAGCTGTATCATCAACCGCGTAAAATCCAAAAGCTGGGGAAAATCCATTTCCAGTGTCATCTACGCAGACGGTCAGTTTCCCGGCGCGTCTTCCGGTCTGCTCGACAGCTTTCTGGCTCAGGGACCGTCCAAAACTGCGCTGAAGGCCGCAAAGGACGCACTTAGTGGTTCCAATAATATCGGAGATTACCTTTATTTTAATTCTACCAAACGGATTTCACCGGAAGATTATTCCTCGCATAAGATTGTCGGCGGAAACTGTTTTTACAAAAAATAGCGGCTGCGCCAATGGCGCCTCCGCTATTTTTGATTCATTTATTAAAAGGATACTTCCTTTTCTTTCTGCTTCCGTTCCCGGAATTCCGTTTTGATTTCCGAAAGAAGTTCCGGTCGTTCCAGAATATCCTCACAGGTTCCGGCAAGAATTTCTGCGCCGGACCGAAGTGCCTCATGTGCTTTTTCTGTTTTTCCGGCTTCCAGATATTCTTTAGAATGTGCCGCAGTTCCCTCCGGGACAAAAGCGGTCCGGATACAGCAGCCCGGAACATCATACATTACATTTCCAAAGTCTGTAGAGCCCGTTTTTTCTCTTGGTCCGGCAAGCTGCGGAGCTTTAAATTCCTCAGCATTTTCCATGATCAGATTGTTTAATGTCATGCATGGGATTTTGGCCTGGAACGGATAGCTGCGCTCAATCTCACAGGTAGTTCCGGTCATAAGACAGGCACCCTTTAAAATATCCTGAAATCTGGGAACAATTACCTTTTCCAGATAGTCTGTACTATAAGAGCGCAGCGTATATTCAGCTTTTGCCCTTCCCGGGACAATGTTGGACGGTCCGCCGACATCGAGGATTGTGTAATGCATACGGGAATCTTCCAGCAGATGTTCCCGCAAAAATTCACCTTTTATCAGTATATGCGGAATTTTCACTATCCGAAGCCGGTGCGCTGCTTTCGGATCGGCAATCCTGCCATGAAAACAGGCTACTCCATCGTCACATTAAAAGGCAAGCAGGTCATTGCCCCCCATGGAAAGACTGATTACACTGTTTCATCAGTTTTCTTAGGGTTTTTGTCCCATCCTCGCTTATGCGTGCCGGCTCAGGAGCGGGCGGCCGCATAAGCTTCTTCAAAGAGAGTTTCCTGTGCGTTCAGGCAGGAATCGCCGTCCGGCTCTATTTTGTAGCTGCCGTCCGGCTGCTGTACCCTGGCCTTAACATTATCGCTCATCATAGTTAAAAACATTTCACGGATCCGGCATTTTAAACCGTTGTCATATACCGGTACAGCCACCTCAACCCGGCGCAGCGTATTTCTTGTCATAAAATCTGCGGAGGAAATATAGATGCTGTCGCGCTCCGGCGTTCCGAATATATAGATTCTGGAATGCTCCAGATAACGTCCTACAATACTGCGTATCTGTATGTTTTCCGTTTTTCCCGGGACTCCGGATTTCAGGCAGCAGATTCCTCTTACGACCATTTCAATCTTTACACCTGCTTTTGAGGCTTCTACCAGCTTGTCAATGATGCGTTTATCGGTAAGAGAATTGATCTTAATGCCAATGTACGCCGGTTTTCCGGCCAAAGCGGTCTGAATCTCCCTGTCGATCATAGAAAGAACAGGCTCCTGAAGGCATTTCGGGGCAACCAGTAATTTTTCTGATTTTTCTACCGTGTCACCGATCAGGATGGACTGAAATACACGCAGCGCGTCCTCTCCGATTTCCGTATTTGCGGTAATCAGGGAAAGATCTGTGTACATGCGGGATGTTTTTTCATTATAATTTCCTGTACCAACCTGCGTGATATACTGGATATTATTTCCGTCTTTTCTGGTTATAAGGCACAGCTTAGAATGAACCTTCAGACCATCAATACCATATACGACATGGCAACCCGCGTCTTCCAGGCGGCGGCTCCACTCAATGTTGTTCGCTTCATCAAAGCGCGCCTTTAATTCCACCAGCACGTCTACCTGTTTGCCGTTTTCAGCTGCTTCTACCAGTGCCTCCACAACTTTGGAATTCTTTGCCAGACGGTATAAGGTCATTCGGATAGAAACTACCTTGGGGTCATTGGCTGCTTCTGACAGCATATTTAAAAACGGCCGGATGCTTTCATATGGATAGGAAAGCAGGACGTCATGATCCAGGATCTGCGGAATGACCGGGCTTGCGGAATCCAGCTGGGAGGTAGCCTGCGGAAGCCGTTTCGGAAATACAAGATCCGGATTTTTACGGAGTACATCTTCCAACGCAAACAGGAAAGACAGATCCAATGGCGCTTTGGAATAAAAAACCTGATCCTTGGTCAGTTCCAGATAATTACAGACGGTATCCATCATCTTTGGGGCTATATCTCTGGTCAGTTCCAGACGCACCGGCGCCAGCTTTTTCCTTAATTTAACGACCTGGGCCATCTGATCCCGGTAATTCAGATCCTCATCATAAACCTTGTTCACATCAATATCTGCATTTCTGGTAACTCTCAGCACCGATTTTTCCAGTACTTTATAACCGGAAAAGGCAGCCGGGAGGAAATGCAGGATCAGCTCTTCCAATAGCATGTAGGTAGATTCCAGTCCGGGAACCGGGATCAGCCGTGAGATCATCTCATTGCTGCACGGAATGATTCCAATCTTTTCTTTTCCGCTTTTGGTACCAAGAATTGCAAGTGCATAGATTTCCTGTCCTTTTAAAAACGGAAACGGCTGTTTACGACCAACGATCATGAGAGAAAGCAGCGGAAGTACTTCCCTGCGGAAATAATCTTCCAGATATTTTCCGTCTGCCTTGCTCAGATCCCTGAATGAAACCAGGCGCACGCCTTCATTGGCCACCAGCTCCATGACATGGGTGTATATCGTATCCTTTCTGTCGTTTAAGATGTTGACCCGCTTTAAAATGGCATCGATCTGTTCCTGTGGTGTCATGTTCGTCTTGTTTTCCCTGTTGTCGCCCGGCAGTAATTTCATATCTTCCAGGGAGCCGACACGGACCATAAAAAACTCATCCAGGTTGGACTGATATATTGAAAGAAAGGACATGCGTTCACAAAGCGGAACCTTCTCATTTTCTGCTTCTTCCAGCACGCGTTCGTTAAATTTCAGCCAGGATAATTCGCGGTTGACGTAAATGCTGGTATGTTTATCTTCTACAGTGTTTGGTTTTGCAGCCATGTTAATGTCTCCTGTTGTTACGGGATGCCTCCCGTGTTTTACTATGTAACAATAGATTTTTCCGATCAGTTTCCAAAGCAAATCCCTATCTCCTTTGCCTGTGCGATCATTTCATGCTCTGGCGGTACTGTTTTCAGCTTGCCGCTTACTTCCTCCAGCGGCACTGCAACCAGCTTGCCATCCCGTAAAGCTACCATAAATCCATATTGTTCTTCCAGGATCAGCTGAGCAGCAAAGGAGCCAAGACGTGATGCCAGAACCCGGTCATATGCATTGGGGCTTCCTCCCCTCTGTGTATGTCCCGGTATGGTAATGCGAACCTCCTGTCCGGTTTCAGCGGCTAGCTGATCTGCGATTTCATATGCAATGGATGGATAAGCATTTCTGGATTTTTTCTTTTTGTATTCCCTTTTGGTCAGGGCTGCATCTTCTTTGGAGATTGCGCCTTCCGCCACGGCCAGAATGGAAAAATGCTTTCCGCTCTCCGTACGCTGTTTCAGCGCATCGGCTACCTTGTGGATATCATAGGGCAATTCCGGCAAAAGAATGACATCGGCTCCTCCGGCAATTCCGGCATGAAGGGTAAGCCATCCTGTTTTATGTCCCATCACTTCCACAATAAAGATCCGGCTGTGGGAAGCTGCCGTCGTATGGATGCAGTCAATAGCATGTGTTGCGATATCCAGGGCACTGTGAAAACCAAACATCATGTCAGTTCCCCAGATATCATTATCGATGGTTTTGGGAAGGGTAACCACGTTGAGGCCTTCCTGCTTTAACAGGTTGGCAGTCTTGTGCGTTCCGTTTCCGCCAAGGATCACAAGACAGTCCAGCTTCCATTTGCGGTAATGATTCTTCATGGCCTTGACCTTATCCAGCCCCTGCTCATCCGGAACATGCATCTGCTTAAAGGGTTGTCTTGAGGTTCCGAGAATGGTTCCGCCAATCGTCAGGATCCCGGAAAAATCGGAAGGCTTCATCTTTTTTCTGTTTCCATAGATCAGGCCCTTATAGCCATCTAAAATTCCATAAATCTCAATCTCGGCTTCTTTTTCATACAGCGCCTTGGCAACTCCGCGCATAGCCGCATTTAAGCTCTGGCAGTCGCCGCCGCTGGTCAGGATTCCGATTTTTTTCATTGTATTTCACTCCGGTTTTTATAAGTTTTCTCGTAAATTTTGAGGATTTGCTCTTCTGATAAATTTTGCACCGGATTCTCTGCCTGTACCAGGATCGCAATAGCATCTTTCCCGATGACCTGGGTGTTCAAAAGTTCTTTTTCGTAATCCTTCAGCGAGCGGGAAGTCATAGCCAGATCGCAGGAGCCCTCTAAGGCTGCATTCAGACCGGAGGTGGAATCGGTTGTCTCGATCAGGATCTGCACGTGCTTATTATATTTCTGATAATCCTCTGCAAGTGATGTCAGAATCGGAGCTGCTGAAGAAGAACCGTTTATCCGGATGGTTCCAGATGACTGGTCTGAAAGAAAGGTATTTGTTTTTCCTGCCGGGACACAAAACTGTTCTACAATCTGCTGCCCTGCCGTTTTGATATAGGCAAGAAAATCCGATTCGGCCTCACTCAGCTCACCGGTGTAAGCCAGTAAATACTCCCTGCACAGCGGATAGGTTCCGTTTTTGATCGTGTCTGCTGACGGCTGAATTCCCTCCACGGAAAGAATCTTCGTTTTTTTATATCCTTTACAGAACTGAATGCTGCATAACCAATTGCGCCTTTGGAAGCTGAAATCTGGTTTATCACATTTTCCGTGGAATCCGCTTCTGTATCAGAAGCATTTTGCTGCAGATGGATCAGATTTTCAAATTCCGCTTTTGTTCCGGAACCGTCTTCCCTGGAAATGGTGGTAATAGCTCCAAGGCCGGACAGATCCGGCAGTTCAGTCTGTTGCCGGCATCCGCCAAGAAGCAGGGCAATTCCGGCTATTGCCAGAAGCGATGCGATGCTGTCTGTCCGTCTCATTCTGCTGTGCCTCCTGTTTTATACTGATCCTGTTCAGCATTGTTCTGATACAATTTCTGGAAGGAGATGTTATCCATTGCCTCCTCGGAAATGCTGACACAGTTGTCTGCAATACGGTCAATATTGTAGAGCATATTAGAATACTGCATGGTCAGATCGGAAGAACAGGTATTTTTCTTGATACGTGCCATATGAGCCTTGTTATTCTGCTTCTGAAGCTTACGGATTTTGTTTTTATCCTTGGATACTTTTGCTACAATATCCTTATCTCCATTTTCCAGAGCCTGCATGGCAGTCACAAACAGATTTTTCAGTGTTCCGATCCCTGTCTCCAGCTCATGCAGGGCCTCTGCGGAAAAGACGCCGCCATGCTCCTGGGAAAATTCAGCCACCGTACCGATTTCCTTGCAGCGATCAGCAATACGGTCAATGTTGTTGTTGATGTAAAGCAGACCTGCTGCCTGTTCGGACTGCTGTTCGGTCAGGGTACCGCTGGCAAACATTTTTACAATATAACCGCCAATCTGTTCCTGAAGCTTCTTCACCGCAAAATGCATCTCTTTAAAATCCTGATACGCTGCCAGTGGTTCTTTTCCCACAAATGCAAGCTTCATGCTCTCCATCATCTGCTTGGTAAAATCAGACACACGCTTGATCTCCTCAGAAACCAGATACAGAGCCGCTGCAGGCTGTGTCAGCACACGGTTTTCCAGGAATTGCGGTTCAAAGGTCTGGCGCTCCTGCTGATCCTGCCCGCGTACCAGACAGGTGACGATCTTTACCATAACCGGGATTAACGGAAGCCATATCAGAGTGCAGACAATATTGAAGGTCGTATGCGCATTTGCGATCTGTCTGGAAATCACGTCCAGCTCCGGCCCTTTTGGAGAAATAAAACGTACAAAAGCCGCCAGTACCGGAATCATAAATAAAAATACAATACTTCCCGTAATATTAAAAACGCTGTGAGCCAATGCAGTTCTTTTTGCGTTTTTGGACTGGCCGATTGAAGCAAGAAGGGCGGTGATCGTGGTACCGATGTTATCACCCAGAAGGATCGGAATCGCTCCGGTGAGTCCAATGACACTGGTTATTCCATCCGGACCGGCCTGAGATGCGAAATTCTGAAGAACAGCGATGGTTGCGGAACTGCTCTGTACAACAAGCGTCATGCCTGCACCAAGCAAAACACCAAGAACCGGAATATGGGAAACCTTCCCCATCATGTCTACAAAAAACGGACTGCTGGCAAGTGGTTTCATAACAGTACCCATAATTTCTATACCTTCAAAAAGCAGTCCGAAAGAGAAAATAACCATACCGATATTTTTAATTTTTTCTTTTTTGCTGACAAAATTCAGAAGAAAACCAATAAAAATAATCGGATAAATATAATTGCTGATCTTAAATGCCATCAGCTGGGCCGTCATGGTCGTACCGATATTGGCACCGAAAATAACGGAAATGGCCTGAGGAAGACTCATCAGGCCAGCACTGACAAATCCGATCACCATGACAGTGGTGGCGGAGCTGCTCTGTAAAACTGCAGTTACCAATGCTCCTGCCAGAGCTCCCATCACTGCATTTCTGGTAAGAAAGCTGAGTATCTTTTTCATTCCCTCTCCAGCGGCCTTCTGAAGCGCGTCACTCATGCTGTTCATGCCATATAAAAACAGGGCAAGACCACCGATGAGGCCAAAAAAGATCTTTACGTTTTCATTCATGTTTTCCTTCTCCTTTGTACATACTCGAAAATTCATTTACTCATCCTTTTCAGCATATACCAGAAGCATGGATTTCTCTACCGCGCCGCAGTTAAGAGAATGTTAAATCCATGTAAAATCAGCAAAGCTTGCTTCCATTTGCCACCAGGCGGAAACGGCAGCCCAGACACTCCGCGGCCCTTTTGCACATGATCATGCGCTCAAGAAAAATCTCAAAATAATCCATCAGGCTGCAGATGGAATCATCCAATTCCAGATTCATCTGGATCAGACGCTTTTCCCGGTCAATTTTAAGACTGGAAGAAAGTGCCGCATAATTTACACGGTCGTGGATATCGAATTTGGCTTTGTTGGGATTCTGTACCCGGTTTCTTCTGACATCTGTTTTATCAGCAAGGATCAAAGCGGCTGAGACCGGATCGATGGCCGTTCCGGTGCCCTCATCATGATGTCCGATGGCAGCAGTGACCGTAAGGATCTGTTCCAGCTCCATATTGCGTTCTTTTAAGATTCCGTAAGCCAGAATTGCTCCGCTGTGCGCATGGTCGTGACGGTTTACACTATTGCCAATATCATGCATATATCCGGCAATTTTTGCCAGTTCAATGGTTCTCTTTTTGTATCCCAGCTCTTTTAAAATCATACCGGCGGTCTCCGCCGCTTTTGCCGCGTGTTTCCGCGAATGCTCCGTATAGCCAAGCTCCCGGAGAACCTCATTTCCCTTTTCAATCAGTAAATTAATTTCTCTGTCTTTTCGGATTTCTGTAATATCTGGTTTCATGTAGATTTTTCTTCCTTCTTTTTTTCCTTTTCAAATGCGTTACAGACGTTTGCATGCATCCAGGGCAAGCTCTGACCGTTCACATTCTTCCATATCCATGGTAATCTGCCAGCAAAGCGGACTGCCCTTCATATGTTCCGACGCATAAGATAATCCATTTGTCCGTTCATCTAAAAATGGCCGGTCAATCTGATTGGAATCTCCAAGGAGAATCAGCTTTGTACCTCTTCCAGCACGTGTGATAATTCCTTTTATCTGGTTTGGGGTGGCATTTTGTGCTTCATCAATGATCAGATAGGTTTTTTCAATGGAGCGGCCCCGAAGAAAATTAAGGGCTTCCGTCTGGATGAGCCCGCGCTCAAATAATTCCTCTATTTTTCCCTGAAGCTCCAACTCATCTTTGTAACGCTCTTCTTCATTTGAATCAATCAGCTGTTCCAGATTATCCATGATCGGACGCATCAGAGGAGAAATTTTTTCCTGCTCATCGCCGGGAAGAAAGCCAATATCGGAGTCAAACTGGACATTCGGCCGGCAGATCAAAATTCTGCGGTATTCTCCTGTCGGATGATTCAACAGTTTTTCCAGTCCGACGGCAAGCGAATAAAATGTCTTACTGGTACCAGCTACTCCTTTTACAATCACAAGCGGTGCTTTCTCAGCAGGCTGCATCAGTGCTTCCTGCAAAAAATACTGTCCGGTATTGCGTGGGGAAATTCCATAGGGTTTCGTCTTTCGATAATCCAGCTTTTTCAAATTGTCCCCCTCGACACGCGCCAGATGTGTTTTTTTAGCGGACTGATCCGCATGAATCGTAACAAATTGATTTTCAAAAAACGTTGCAGGCTGTTTTGTTCCGTCCGGGTTGCCGGAATATGCATAATCGCAGGGGATTCCCTTCTTTTTAAAGTCCTTGAACAATTCCTCCGGAACATAGGCCTCGGTACGGCCATGGTACTGCTTTTCATGTTCTTCCACTTGTTCTGCCATAAAATCCTGGGCAGAAAGTCCAACCAGCTGTGCTTTTAAACGAAGCAGGATATCCTTTGTAACAAGTGTGACCGGAATATCCTGGTTTTTGGTCAGTCCGAGGCATACTTGCAGAATCCGGTTATCTGCCATATTATCAGGAAGCTCAGGCGGAAGCTGCACATCAATAAAGTTTTTTTCAATTCGCAGGCTCCCGCCATTTTCTAACATAACTCCTTCCAGAAGATTTCCTGTCTGACAAAGATTTTCTAACCTGCGGATTGCTTTTCTGGCGTTTGCGCCCTTTTCACCTTCTGCTGTTTTCAAACGATCCAGCTCTTCCACTACGACAAGCGGAATAACAATCTGATTTTCTTCAAAGACATCCATTGAAGCCGGAGTCTGGATTAAAACATTGGTATCAAGCACGTAACATTTCATGTTTTGGATCACCCTCTCTTTTTGTATACAGGAAGTATAACGGTAAAATATGAGGTTTAAATTCTATCCAGTTAAAATTTATGTAAAAACAGCAAAAAAAGCCATTGCAAAACAGTTTTACAAATTCTGTTTTACAATGACTTTTCATTTTTTTGCGTTCAGTGCGCTGGCCTGATGATCCAGATATCTGATATTTTACACACCCTCTTCTATTCAGACATTTCTTCTTTCAGCAGCAAGTCTTTAAAAATCAAACGAAGAATCCAGATTGCCAGGATCGTGGTTCCGATGTCAGCTAACGGCTGTGCGATCTGGATACCAAGAATGCCGATGGCCGGTGTCAGGATCAGAAGCAGTGGGATCAGAAACCACCCCTGTCTTGCGGTGGAGACCACTGTAGCCCAGGTGCCATATCCCATGGACTGCGGTGTCATATTGCCCATAACAGTGATACCCATGAGCGGCAGCGTGCAAAGCTGCAGGCGGAGAGCCAGTGTACCGATCCGGATCACATCCATATCATCCTTGCGGAATACTGCCACAATATTGCCGGAAAATATAAGGCCGATCACGGCAAATACAAAAAGAACGGCTGTACTGACCTTAATACAGAACACACAGGCCTCTTTCACACGTCTGTACATGCCTGCTCCGAAACAATAGCTGCAGACCGGCTGGAACCCCTGTCCAAAACCGATCATGGCAGAGCCGACAAACATCATAAACCGGTTGACAATGGACATGGCTGCAATCGCTGCGTCACCGTAGGGCTGCGCCATGATATTCATGATGATCGTTGCTACGCTGGCAATGCCCTGACGTCCCAAGGATGCTATGCCGCCGTATAGAATTTGTCCATAGAGTCTGAGCGTTGGGCGGAACTTTCGGATATCAATCGAAATGCAGTCCTTGCGAAGGTTGCACATGGCAAGCAGAATGCAGAAGCTGACAAACTGCGAGATTCCGGTAGCCAGCGCCGCTCCTGCCGTTCCCATATCCATGCCGAAAATAAAAACCGGATCCAGGACAATGTTTAAAATACCGCCGGTGGTAATGCCGACCATGGCAAAAAGGGCTTTCCCCTGGAAACGCAGGATATTGTTCATGATAAAGGATGTCATCATAAACGGTGCCGCAAGTAAAATGTAGGAAGCATAGGCTTCTGCGTAAGGCGCGATGGTCACGGTAGATCCCAACATCATAACCAGCGCATGGATATTGGCCGTGCCAAGCACGGTAATGACAAGTCCCATGCCGAAGCCGGTAAAAAAACCGATGGAGGCAAGCTTCTCCGCCAGTTCTCGGTTTCCGGCACCGATCAGTCTGGCAATGTAGTTGCCGGAGCCAATGCCGATCATAAAGGATAATGCCTGGATGATGGCCATGGCAGAAAAAATAATGCCCACTGCACCGGAGGCGCTGGTCCCGAGCTGACTTACAAAAAAAGTATCCGCCATGTTGTAGATGGAAGTCACCAGCATGCTGATGATGGTCGGAACGGCCAGCTTCGAGATCACGCGTCCTACCGGCGCATGGGCCATTTCATAGTACTGGTCATGTGTTTCTTTCGTCTGTTCCATGATAATATCTCCTGTCGAGTCGTAATGTCAGACAATCTCCTGATGTTGTCACTCGATTGCCTCGCCGTTCGCCATAACCGTGCCAGCACGTTTCCGGCTCTCTTGCGCTCGTTACATTATATCATCAATCAAACGATTGCGCCATGCCCAATCCATGTGATTCTTTTATTTTGCTTTTTTCTTTTTGATATCTCCCCATGCATAGATAACCAGGGCCAGTGCAATGACACCGTAGGAAATGAATACACGGAAGTACTCACCGATGGCCGCGTCACCGAACAGATTTTTTCCGGCGGACGGTGCAACGATGAATAAGAGGTGGAACAGGATACAGCCGAGAAGCGCCTGCCCATTGGTTGCTTTCTTAATGGAAGCGCCGCCTACCAGGATTGCCGCGCCTGCGTAAAGGCCGACCTGCTCATGGGCACCGTAGGTCTGGAAGGAGCCCATATTCTGTACGAAGATGAGCTGTCCCCATCCGGCCAGCACGGTGGAAATGATGATGGCGATCACGCGGACACGGTCTACGTTGATGCCGGCTGCGTTCGCCACGGTACGGTTCTGACCGACTGCGCGGAACTGCTGTCCGATGCGGGTTTTCATGATCGCGTTGTTGAACACGCATAACAGTGCCACGATCAGGAAGGTGACCATCGGTACGCTGACCATGGAAAATGCCGCAGTCACGAATGGAAGCTGCGCAATGATGGCAACTGCCACACAGATGCCGGTGCGGGTCAGCGCTTTCTTTTTGTCTTCCTTCTTTGTGGCAAGCTTCACCAGGCTCCACACAGCAATCAGTCCGCAGAGGATCAGTGCTGCAGTGCCAAAGGGTACGCGACACAATCCGTCCAGCGCGTATTTGAAGCCGCGCTCAGTGGAAAGGTCAATGGTATTTGCCACACCGGTGGAACCCTTGATGACCAGGCCCGGTGCCTTTAACGGAATCAGGTTTCCGAAAATGAACAGGAATAACAGCTGATACAGTCCGTTGGCGAAATAGCCGAGAATCAGGCCGCCGATCATCTCCTGGCCTTTCATCTTGTTCATCAGCTTACCGATAAGGAAACCGAAGAAGGCTGCGATCGGCATGGTGATGGCCATGGCAGTCAGGAATCCGGCAAGGCCGCTGATGCCCCACTCAATGACCCACAGCGCCGCGATCTGGGCCGCCATGGCGCCGATGGTGATGGCAAAGTTGATTCCCATGCCGGCAATGATCGGAATGATCAGAGCCAGAACAATAAAGGAGTTTCGGCTTAAACGTCCAAACAGCTCATACATCACATAAGAAACCGTCTGTCCGGAGCATACCAGACCGATGAGGCACAGTACGACGAACATCACGGTAACCGCATTTTTCTGCAGAATTTCACGAAGATCCCATTTATTACGCACGAGACTCACCTCCTGACTTTGTAAGCGCATATAGAATGATTCCGTTGGAGATCAGGATACGAAGGGTCTCTGAGATGGTGGAACCCGGAACCAGCACGTTGGCTACCGGCATGCCCAGCGTCAGAACGCCCTGGAATAAGAACGTACCGATCAGAACGTGGCTGATCTTACAGCGGGTGGTGGATGCGCCTCCGATCAGGATTGCGGATGCGGCGATAAAGCCCATCTGGCGCGGTGCGGTGTAAAGCTGCATGAAGCCGTAGCTCTGGGAGTATACCAGAATTCCCACAGCGCCCAGCACGGTGGAAAGAACGGTTCCTACAATACGCATGCGGTCTACGTTGATGCCGACGGATTCAGCAAAGCGCGGGTTGTTGCCCACAGCCTGCATGGCCTGTCCGGTCTTGCTTCTGGAGAACAGCCATACCAGCGCGCAGCAGACTGCCATGAAGAGCAGCAGGCCGGTCGGAATGGTAAACTCTCCGATCTGGAATGCCAGAAAATCATTTAAGATGTGACGGAAGTTTGTTGAATCCAGGCCAATGGTATTACGCAGTCCGGTTCCCAGCGGCCAGCGCAGCTTCAGGGAATGGAACGGAAGCACCAGCCATGCGATACACATCAGGGAAACGATGGAAAATCCAACGTATGTAGTAACGGACATCTCGGAACCCTTCAGACGGTTTAACATCAGGGCGTATAAGTATCCGCAGACTGCAGCCAGTACAGAGCCTGCCACAATGGCAAATATGAAGCCGCCCCATCCCGGGATGCCAAGCTCAATGGTCAACAGGCCGCCGATGAGTCCTGCTACCAGACCGATCGGAAGGCCCAGGTTTAAGCTGATGCCGCACTGGATACCCGGCACCATAGCCAGAACCATGATGGCGTTCATGCCCATGCGGACCACAGTATTGCTTAACAGGGTAGACAAGGACAGGTCATACCACAGGGTCATAAAGCACAGCAGGATAAAGAATACGCCGATGATGACTCTTGGAATACCCAGCTTTGCCACCAGAACCTGATGGAATAATAACAGAAGTGCTACGACAATCAGGGCACATGCCAGATAGATCATATCGTCTGCACGGCGGATCAGACGCTGCGCAGTGGTCTCCTTCGCGCTGCTCTGCTCCATATAACGGTCATACTGGGTGGAGAAGCTGTCACCGGACTGGTACAGGATTCCCTCTACCGTCTCTTCCAGAGTTTCCAGCGCCTCATCCGTCAGGACCGGGTAGATTTTCTTCAACTCCGCTCCCACCTGGGCGTAGGTTGTTTTCGCTTCCTCCTGCTTTACAAGCATTTCCTCTGTCGGCTCAAAGCCGGACATATCCACAACAACTTCGTCGTCCTCCGGAACTTCCTGTCCGGCTGCCAGCATTTCCTCATGCTTCTGTTCCAGAGCCGCTTCCGCCTCTGCGTAATGCGCTTCCTCATAGGCGCTGCGCGCAGCAGCCTCTGCTTCCGCATAGGCCTTTACAGCTTCTGTGTAAACATCCACTGCCGCAGAAAGGTCTGCCGTTTCCACAGACAGGGAATCTGCCGCTGCGCCGCCCTCGTACTTCGCACGGGTCTCGGCCTCGGCCTTCTCTACTGCCTCACGGATGGCTGCCATGCCGCCGCCGGCTTCCTTGGCCTGTTTCTGGGCCTCCTGCTTGGCAATGGCTACATAGCTCTCTACCACGCTGTCACCGGTCGCGCTTAAAAGGGTCTGGATGCGGAGCTGCTGCAGGATTTCCTGGCCGGCTGCCCCGTTCTGCTTTGGTATGTTGATCAGGCCAAGTAGCAGACAGACGGCAGCAGCCGCAATGCAGAGAACCGCAATCATTTTCTGTATCTTCTGTTTCGTCATGCGTTCGTTCCCTCCTTTTCCAGATGTTCAGATGGCCGGATGCCGGACATGGCCAGACCGTAATCCGCGTCAGAAGCCTGCGGAGACAGGATGTCTACCAGCTTTCCTTCTGATACGATGGCAATGCGGTCAGACACACTCTTAAGCTCCTGAAGCTCGGAAGAAATGATGACCACCGTCATGCCAAGCTCCCTGTTTAAGCGCACCAGGGTTTCCAGCACCAGCTTTTTCGCACCGATGTCGATGCCTCGGGTCGGCTCAGATACGAACAGGAATTTCGGGGAGGTGCAGAGGGCTTTTGCGATGCAGACCTTCTGCTGGTTGCCGCCGGATAAGGTGCCGGAGTGCTGGGTCGGTCCAAAGCAGCGGATATCCAGGCTCTTGATATACTCCTCGGCAGTCTGGCGGACCTTCCTGCTGTCTACCAGGGTAAACGGTCCAATCTTTTTCAGATACTCATCTTTGATCTGCATGGAATTGAACACGATGTTGTCTTCAATGGAACGGTCCAGAAGCAGGCCCACGCCTTTCCGGTCCTCCGATACCATGGCCACACCGGCCTTCAGTACTTCCCGGGTATCCATGAGGTTCAGCTTTTCTCCAAACAGGGTAACCTCGCCTTCTACCTCATAAAGGCCCATGATGCCGTTGGAGATGCCAAGTTTTCCCTGACCGGCCAGTCCGCCGATCCCCAGAATCTCGCCCTCGATGACATCCAGCGACAGGCCGTTCACGCGTTCGCCCGGCATATTGACGTAAAGGTCTTTGATGCTCATGGCAACCTTGCCCTGCGGCACCGGACGCGGTTCTACCTCGGCCATAGACTCACCCTTGCGTCCTACCATCAGCTCCGCGATCTCACGGATGCTGGTATTCTTTGTCTCGCGGGTTGCCACCAGCTTTCCATCACGGAGAATGGTAATGTTGTTGGAAGCAGCCATAACCTCATCCAGACGATGTGTGATAAAGATAATGGCAATGCCGCTCTCCGCAATCTTCTTCATCACGGAGATAAGCTGTGCTGCCTCACTCTCGGTTAAAACGGCGGTCGGCTCGTCGAATACCAGAAGCTTCACGCCGGTCTTATCAATCTCTCTTGCAATCTCCACAAACTGCATATAGCCGACCGGGAGACCCTGTACCAGGGTGTTTTCGTCGATGGACATGCCCACATGATCCAGCGCGGTGCGCGCATCTGTCTGCATGGCCTTCATGTCCAGTCCTTCCAGGTTCTTGCCCAAAACGCGGCTAACTGGATTCGGACGGCAGATTTCACGGTTCAGTTTAATATTCTCCGTGATGGTAAAGCCCGGGAGCAGCATGAACTCCTGGTGTACCATGCCGATGCCCTTTTCCATGGCATCGTGGGGGGAAAGGATGCGCGTCTCCTCACCGTTTAAATAGACGCTTCCCTCAAATCCGCCGGTGCTGTGGATGACCGGCATACCGAACAGCACGTTCATCAGCGTGGATTTACCCGCACCGTTCTCTCCAAGGAGCGCATGGATCTCACCTTTTTTCACAGAGAGGGAAACGCCTTGAAGGACTGCGTTTTCCCCATACTGCTTACTAATGTTTTTCATCTCAAGAACATATTCTGTGTTCATGAAAAGCCCCTTTCTCTAAGATAGAAACAGGCACACCCGAAATCAATAGGGTATGCCTGTCTGCAGATTTCAGTCTTTTACTTTAAGTAATCGTTAAAATCAACCGGAGCAAGGAGAATTGTGTAATAGTTGTCAAATTCCTCGCCGTCCGCGTTCTTGTAGTTATTGATCTTGGCACCGTCAATCTTGGAGTTGAACAGCTCCTTCAGTTTCTCGGAATCATTATGGTCTGTGATCTCGCCGGTGATATAACCCTTTGCGTATTCCACACCAACCTCAATGATGGTCATAGCGACCGGAGATGCCCAGGTAGAGAAGCGGTCCACTGCGTCATGCTCTTTCAGCTTAGCCGCGATCTGCTCTAATGCCTCGGTGTCATCGCCGCCGATTGCAAGTTCCAGACCCAGAGTAGCCGGGAATGCATGATACGGGCTCGGGCAGCACGGCTGCGGATAATAAGCATTCGGCTCATCCAGGCACGCGGTCTGAAGAGACGGCTGCATACCACAGTTGGTGGTGAAGAAAGCTACTTTCTTGCCCTCGTATTTCTTTAACTGCTGCGGAACATCTTCCAGAATGAACTGCTGGGAAGCGGAAAGACCTGCCTCTGCAGTCGGATCCGGAGCGGTAACGTCTACCATTTCGATGCCAAGAGCCTCTGCGTTCTTCTTAAGCAGCTCATGACGTGCTACGATCAGCTCCATAGCCATGTGGCGCGGGAAGGAATAATGTACGAATACATCGATGCCCCACTCTGCGCATTTCTCCATGATGGTATCACCCTGCGCTGCCTCATCTGAATACAGTACGATGTCAGATGCTGCGGAGATAACAGCCGGATCTTCCTGCGGAGTACCCGCGATCAGAAGCATGTCGTCACGGCCCATCTCACGAACTTTGTCAAAACCTGCCTTTGCGCCAGGAACTGCCTGACACATCACAATAGCCTTTACATCCGGGTCGGACGCGAAGGATACGATCTGGGATACGGTGGTCTCCATCTCAGACATGAAGTTGTCCGGGTAAGTCGCGGTCACGATGTGCTCCGGTCCGTAGGTTTCCAGTGCACGCTCTGCCGCACGGAACTCCTCCTCACCCTGGGACACGGTACCGGTTAAGATAGCTACCTTCCAGTTGTCAGAGCCCTCGGATTTTGCAGCTTCTGCTGCCTCGGTCACAGCGGCCTCTGTAGTTTTCTCAGCTCCTGCCGGTGCTGCGGTTGTTGCCGTTGCCGAGCTTTGGCCGCCGCATCCGGCCAGTCCCATTGTCATGGCTGCTGCGGTTACCAGTGCCATAAGTCTTCTCTTTTTCATAGTATTCCTCCTTCTCCTTAACAGCTTTTGCTGCCCTGATTCCGGCCGCGCAGCTAATCTTATTCCCCCCTTGCGCGCCGGGTGCAAATCCCACCTTTTCTGTGTGCGTTTGTGGCTTACACTTGTCTGTAAGTGTAACACAGTATTCTCATTTACGCAAGTACATTTTATTAAAAATGTTATGTTTGACCATAAAAAGTATACCTGTTTCCGTAGATTTCACAGAAAAAAGTGAGGCAGATTCCCAAAAATGTTGAAAATCTGCCTCACTTTTCTCATAAGTGTGTCACTTTTTGTGCACAAATGTTGTGTTTTTGTTTATTCCTAACGGTTGGCCAGTTCCTCGGTAATGTCCTCCCAGGTCACTCCGCGCTCCGCCATCAGTACCATGACATGATACAGGAAATCTGAAATCTCATACTTGATTTCCTCCGGATCCGGGTTCTTGGCCGCAATGACGATCTCGGTGGCCTCCTCGCCGACCTTCTTTAAAATCTTATCAATTCCCTTATCGAACAGGTAGTTGGTGTAGGAGCCTTCTTTCGGATGGATCTTGCGGTCCTGGATCACGGAGAAGACATCCTCAAATACCTTAAGCGGGTTGGTTTCCCGATAGTCCTTTTCTGCCAGAGTCTGGAAAAAGCAGCTTCTGGAGCCGGTATGACAGGCCGCTCCGATCTGATGAACCTTTGCCAGGATGGTATCATTGTCGCAGTCCAGATGCAGGGACTTCACATACTGGAAATGTCCGGAGGTTTCCCCCTTTAACCACTGGCTCTTACGGCTGCGGCTGTAGTAGTGCATCTTGCCGGTACGCAGGGTGTCTGTGAAAGCCTGCTCGTTCATGTAAGCCAGCATCAGAACCTCCGAGGTCTTAAAGTCCTGGACAATGACCGGAACCAGGCCGTCAGCGTTTTTCTTGAAATCTTCCCAGGAAACGCTGCTCTTTAAAATATCAACGGAAATGCCAAGTGCGCCAAGCTCCTGCTTTTTCTCCATGTAATTTCCGTTTTCCGGCTTTTCATTTACCAGAATGATTCCGGCAGCAGGCTCTGCCTTGAGTTCTTTTGCGAGTGCTTCGGTTTCGCCGGATGAGCTCATGACATAATAGTGCATCTGCTCCTCCATGGTGCGGATCACCTCTGCGGCCTCCGGAAGTACTTCCTCTCCCAGAAATGCCATGGAGGCGCCAAGCTGGGCATATTCCGGAATGCGTTTTGTCTGTGCCGCGTCATTTAAACGGATGAAGATCTTCTCGCTGCCGAATCGGTCTGCCGCTTCTTTGATCATATCTACATTTTCCTCGACAGAGGCATCCAGAAATACGCCTTTAGCGCCTGCATAAAGATATTTCTTTACATCCTCCAGACGTTTTACCCGTCCGCCGGCAAAAATCGGAATGTCGATGGTTCTTGCCATTTTCCGGATCAGTCCGATGTGAAATTCATGCTCTTCATCCGTTTTTGAATTGTCCACAAATACCAGGCCATCCGCGCCATCGTTGCCGCATGCGGACGCATAGGAAAGAAGCTCCTCTTCCTGTTTTTCATCGCAGCAAAGCTGCGCCAGTAACCGTTTAAATTCTGCCATAGCTATTCTCCCTGTTCAAACCGCGCTACCGCATCCGGCAGGCTGATTTTTTTCTCATACAATGCTTTTCCGATGATGGCGCCTTTGATGCCGCACTCATGCAGACGGGCAAGATCGTCCATGCAGGATACTCCTCCGGATGCGATCACGTCCAGGCCGGTCTTTTCTGTCAGAAGCTTTGTGTACTCCACGTTTGGCCCGGTTAAGGTTCCATCCTTGGAAATATCCGTGTATACAATGTGTTTTACGCCAAATTCCTTCATCTGCTGACAAAGCTCCAGGGCGGAAAGGCTGCTGACCTTCTCCCAGCCCTCTACGGCAACCATACCGTTTTTGGCGTCCACACCGGCTACAATACGGTCTGCTCCAAAGGTTTCTACCAGCTCCTTCATAAATTCCGGCCGCTCTACGGCGCGGGTACCGATGATACATCGGGTAATGCCGAGATCCAGCATATTTTTTACCGCTTCTGCGCTGCGGATACCGCCGCCCAGCTCAATCGGTACGGAAACGCTGGATACAATGGCCCGGATGGCATCCTCGTTCACGGAATGTCCGGCCAGCGCTCCGTCCAGGTCCACAATGTGGAGAAAAGACGCCCCCTGGCTGACCCAGAGCTTTGCCATGTCAGCCGGAGTATCGGAGTATACTTTTACGTTATCAAATAATCCCTGTGTCAGGCGGACGCATTTTCCGCCCTTCATATCGATTGCCGGATATAACTGCATTGTGATCGATCTCCTTTCTTACAGAACGCCCTTCGTAGACAGAACGTCTATGATGCGCGCATCATAGCGGGTGGCACTGTCCAGTGCCTTCGCAAAAGCCTTGAAAGCGCCCTCAATGATATGATGGTTGTTGATGCCGCTTAACTGCTTTACATGCAGGTTCATCTCTGCGCCGTAAGATACCGCATAGAAAAACTCGCGGATCATCTCTGTTTCCAGATCGCCCACCTTTTCCCGGTCCAGATTTAAGTCATACACCAGATACGGACGTCCGCAGAGATCCAGAGAACACAAGAGCAGCGCCTCATCCATGGGAAGGATCATGGTACCGTAGCGGACGATGCCTTTTTTATCTCCCACAGCCTCTTTGATCGCCTTTCCCAGCACAATGCCGGTATCCTCAATAGTATGGTGGGTATCGACCTCCAGATCTCCGTCCACCCGGAGACTTAAATCAAACAGCCCATGCCGCGCAAAGCCGTTTAACATATGGTCAAAAAAGCCAATGCCGGTATGGATATCTGCTTTTCCGGTTCCGTCCAGATCCAGGGTCAGGCAGATTTTTGTTTCTTTTGTATTTCGTTCAATCGTTGCGCAGCGTGCCATAATACAGTTCCTCCCTCTTATTCAAAGCGGACACGGACGGAGTTGGCATGTGCGGTCAGGTGCTCTGCCTCTGCAAAGCTTTCGATATCCGTGTGTACCGCCTCGAGCGCTTCTCTGGAATAATAGATGATGCTGGATTTCTTGATGAAATCGTCTACGCCGAGAGGGGAGAAGAATTTTGCGGTTCCGTTGGTCGGAAGCACATGGTTCGGGCCTGCAAAGTAATCACCCAGCGGCTCAGAGCTGTATTCGCCCATAAAGATGGCACCGGCATTCTGGATCTTGGTCATGACCTCAAACGGGTTCTTTGTCACGATCTCCAGGTGCTCGGAAGCAATGGCGTTGGCAGTCTCAATAGCATCCTCCATGGAATCCGCTACCAGAATGTAGCCGTAGTTCTCTAGGGATTTCTCCAGGATTGCCTTTCTGGACAGCTTCTGTACGAAGGCTTCTGCCTCTGCGGATACTTTTTCTGCCAGCTCCATGCTGGTGGTAACCAGAATTGCGGATGCCAGCTCATCATGCTCAGCCTGGGACAAAAGATCGGCAGCCACAAAGCGAGGGTTTGCGGTCTCATCCGCCAGTACCAGGATCTCACTCGGTCCGGCAATGCTGTCGATGCTCACATGGCCATACACGGCCTTTTTCGCCAGAGCAACAAAGATGTTGCCCGGTCCTACGATTTTATTGACACGCGGAATGGATTTCGTGCCAAATGCCAGAGCTGCGATGGCCTGGGCACCGCCCACCTTATAAACCTCAGTGGCACCGGCCAGGTGTGCCGCGATCAGGGTCACCGGATTGACCTTGCCGTCTTTTCCCGGCGGAGTCACCATGACGATCTTTTCAACTCCGGCCACTTCTGCCGGGATGATATTCATCAGCACAGAAGACGGGTAAGCAGCTTTGCCGCCAGGCACATAAACACCGACACTGGAAAGTGCAGTTACCTTCTGTCCGAGGATGGTGCCGTTCGGCTTGCTGTCAAACCAGCTGTACTGCTTCTGTTTTTCATGGTATTCCCGGATGTTTTTCATGGATTTCTTCATGACTGCCAGAAGGTTCGGATCAACCTGGGAAAGAGCCTCCTGGATCTCAGCCTGAGTCACGCGGATGTTGTCTGCAGACAGCTCTGCTCCGTCAAATTTTTTTGTATATTCAAAAAGGGCTTCATCACCTCTGGCGCGGACATCGTCTACGATTGCCTGTACGGTGTCCTCATAGGCGCTGTAGTTATTTGGGTCACGCTTTAATAAATCTGCAAGGATGTTTGCCCTGCTCTGTTCATTTAATTTGATGATTCTCATGGTTTCTTATGCCTCCTGGATCAGATTTTTTAACTGCTGAATGATCTTGGTGATACGCTCATGCTCCCGTTTCATACTGACCTGGTTCACCACCATGCGTGCGGAAAGCGGGCAGACTTCTTCCAGTACGGTCAGGCCGTTCTCCCGCAGTGTAGAACCGGTCTCTACGATATCTACGATGACCTCGGAAAGGCCAACGATGGGTGCCAGCTCAATGGAACCGTTTAGCTTGATGATTTCCACTGTCTGGTGCTTTTTATTATAGAAGTAATCCTTTGCGATGGCCGGGTACTTGGTAGCTACGCGGATGAGCTCATGGTGCTGCAGCAGCTCCCGGGCCGATTCGGGACCGCACACACACATGCGGCATTTGCCCAGTTTTAAGTCCAGCACCTCGTAAAGCTTTCGTCCCTCTTCCAGGATTGTATCTTTTCCTACAATGCCGATATCGGCTGCGCCATACTCTACATAGGTCGGCACGTCATTGGCTTTTGCAAGAAAAAAACGATACCCAAGTTCCTCATTGGTGAAGATCAGCTTTCTTGTGTCCTTGGCCTTCATCTCTTCACAGGTAATGCCGATCTTTTCGAACAGATCCAGCGATTTATTTGCCAGCCGTCCCTTGGCCAGCGCAAATGTAAGATATCTCATAACGGCCAGTCTCCTTTAATGAATGTAATCCCGAACAGTTTCGGTGTATGCCTGACTGACAGAAACGCCTGTTTCCGTATCATAAACCACTGCAGTACTGCCATCTGCAGGAAGGCTGATGAGGCGGTGCATCTGGAACCGTCTTGCGTAATCCAGATATGCGTCCATGGTCTCCGCCTCCGTTCTTGGCGTAAGCTGTGCCGGGATTCCGGCATTGCGGAACTGGCACGCCAGGCGGATTGCCTTATCTCTTGCCTGCTGATCATACAGGATGATCGTGTCATTCATTTTGACATCAATGCGGATCTTCTGTCTGGAAAGCGCCAGAAGGAGCTGGTCTGCCATGATGGCAAAGCCGACTGCCGCTGCCTTTTTTCCGAACTGCTCCAGCAGCTTGTCGTACCGGCCGCCTGCCACAATATATTCGCCGGTTCCGTAGGTGTAGGCCTTGAAAATAATACCGGTATAATAGGAATATTTGCTCAGCATGCCAAGGTCATAGGAAACGTAATCCCCAAGACCGTAGCTGTCCAGGATCTCCTGTACCTCCTCCAAACGGCGGATAGCCCCAAGGGCACGCGCATTGGTCGTCATGGATTTTGCCAGACGGATCTGGTCAATGTCTCCGAACAGCTCCGGAAGCTTCAGAAAGAGCTTTTTTAATTCCGCACCCATGGTCTGCTCGGATAAAAGCTCCTCCACGCCAAAATAGTTTTTATTTTCGATGAGGATACGAAGCTTTTCCTGCGTCTCCTCGTCCATACCGGATTCCTCCACCAGTCCGCGGTAAAATTCCACCTGGCCAAGTTCTACCTGGAACTCCTTTAAGCCGGTTTCCCGCAAGGCATCAATGACCATGGCGATCATCTCTGCATCCGCATCTGCTGTGTCATCTCCGATCAGCTCGGCGCCGGTCTGGGTGGATTCCTTTAAACGGCCCTGATAACTGGTTCCATTGATGAAGGTCGGCCCAAGATAACAGAGACGCAGCGGTTTTGTCTCATCCATATAATACTTTGCAACGCAGCGGGCAATGGGAGGTGTCATATCCGGACGGAGCACCAGGGTGTTGTTGTCCCGGTCAAAAAACTTGTACATGCCCTGACTTCCCACACTTCCGCGCTCTTTCTTGAAAATATCAAAAAACTCAAATACCGGCGTTTCAATGCTCTGATATCCGTAAAGGCCGAACACATGCTGGATCTTCTGCTCCACCGCAAGCTTTCTGGCACATTCCTCCGCATAAATGTCACGCACACCCTCCGGGGTATGCAGTAGCTGGTTGTTCATGTTCATAATCCCGTCTCCAATGCTTTGTTGTGGTAAAGTGCTAATTCATTAACGTGGTTTTAATTATAGGAGAAAGTATCTGAATTGTCAATCAATATCTTGTTTTTGTTTTGGCACTTAACCCTATTGTAAATCCTCATTCCGGCTCCGTCAAATACATTCCGGTTATATATATTAGTAATTTTTATATATAATGCCAGTTGTATAAATATAGTGATATATGATACACTGAGTCTGTATTTTGCACACATGACACGATTACATACAGATTGGAAGGAGTTTAACAATCATGGGAGGTTTTTTTGGAGTAGTATCAAAACACGACTGTGTGATGGATCTGTTTTTTGGTACAGACTATCATTCTCACCTTGGAACACGCCGCGGCGGAATGGCCGTCTATGGAGAAAACGGATTTCAGAGGAGTATTCATAATATAGAAAATTCCCCGTTCCGGACAAAGTTTGAACGGGATGTAGAAGAGCTTTCCGGCAATGCCGGAATTGGCTCCATTTCGGATAATGAGCCGCAGCCGCTTCTGATCCACTCTCATCTTGGAAGCTACGCCATCGTTACCGTTGGCAAGATCAACAATGAAGCAGAGCTGATCGATCATGCCTTCAAAAACGGACACATTCATTTCATGGAAATGAGTGGCGGACGCATCAATGCCACAGAATTGACTGCAGCCATCATCAATCAGAAGCAGAGTCTGGTGGAAGGACTTTTGTATGCCCAGGAAATGATCCAGGGTTCCATGACCATTCTCCTCCTGACCCCGGATGGCATCTACGCTTCCAGAGACCGCTATGGACGTACTCCTCTGACGGTTGGACAGAAGGATGAGGCCTGCTGTGTTTCCTTTGAGAGCTTTGCCTATATCAATCTCGGATATCACGACTGCTATGAACTGGGACCAGGTGAGATTGTTCACGTGAGCGCGGACGGTGTAACCCAGCTTTCCGCTCCGCGCAAAGAGATGAAGATCTGTTCCTTCCTGTGGGTTTATTATGGCTACCCTACCTCCAGCTATGAAGGAATCAACGTAGAAGAAATGCGTTACCGCTGCGGACAGATCCTGGCAGACCGGGATCTCGGATGCCATGGGTGCAGCCACTGTCCGGGACATGAAACTGCAGCTGGTTCCGGCAGCCAGGCTCCTCTGGGCAGCAATCTGCCAACAGCGCACAGCAACACCGATGCCCAGGTTTCCGATGCTGCTGACATTTCTGCTGAGCAGAACACCACCAGCGCACCGGCCGACACCATTCACCCGGATATTGTTGCAGGCGTTCCGGATTCCGGCATCGCCCACGCCATCGGCTATGCCAACGAGTCCGGCATCCCGTTTGCGCGTCCGTTCATCAAGTACACCCCAACCTGGCCGCGTTCCTTCATGCCGCAGAACCAGAGCCAGAGAAACTTAATCGCGAAGATGAAGCTGATCCCGGTCGGCGCGCTCATCCGCGACAAGAGCCTGCTCCTCATCGACGATTCCATTGTCCGCGGAACCCAGCTTGGCGAAACTACTGAGTTCCTTTATCAGAGCGGCGCCAAAGAAGTCCATATCCGCCCGGCCTGCCCGCCGCTTCTCTTCGGATGCAAGTACTTAAACTTCTCCCGATCCAACTCCGAACTGGACCTGATCACCCGCCGCATCATCCGCGACCGGGAGGGAGACAACGTATCCGAAGAAGTCCTCGCCGACTACGCCAACCCGGACAGCAAAAACTATCAGGAGATGGTCGAGGAAATCCGCAAGCGCTTAAACTTCACTACCCTCAAATTCCACCGGTTAGATGATCTGGTGAAATCCATCGGACTGCCAAAGGAATGCCTGTGCACATACTGCTGGGACGGACAGGAATAAAATTGCAATATTGAGACGTAACCACATAAGGTCCGAAGGTTCGGTCAGACCATACAGAATAAGCAGATGCTGTGAAATTTTGTACTTCATTCGCTCCGCCGCCTATTGCCAGACCTGCGAGCAAAACTCGCGTGCTCTGCACGCTCAGACAATGCTCTCCGGTCTGGCGCTATGCTCGCTCATGAAGAAAATTCCAACGCATCTGCTTATTCTGTATAGTCTGACCGAACCTTCTACTGTATTGGTTATTCTACGATAATAATAAACGCAGCCAGAACGTTGCTGACGAAAGCCTGTAAATCCGGCTTTTATCTAATCGTAGTGTTCGAGCTGCGTTTTCTTTTTATGGCAGAGTTAATATAGGCTGTAGCTTCTATTTTTTGTAGCAGGGCCAATAAAGTAGGAAGTGAATGAGACCGCCTTCCGGGATTTTCAGCATATCAGGTGTTTGCATCTTGAACACACGTGTACGAATGCAGCGGATGTAGTCCGATGCAGGCGAACGCGTGTTGTGAGAGCAAGCAAACAACGATATGTGAAAA